>NZ_JACGAV010000063.1:0-259 GCF_020137645.1 Campylobacter sp. RM12637 | reverse complement strand
TCAATTGTAAATGTAAATTCTTTAACAAGTCCTGTTTTTAAGCTTGATAAATATACTTTATATGTTCCAACTTCCCAACCACTACCATCTACTCTGTTTGTTAAATCAGGAGTATATGTAAATTGTCCATCTGGTGCAGCTTGGAATTCTTTCATGATTAATTCATCTTGTCCTGTTGCATTATTAGCTTTTACAAATCCTAATACTATTGTATCATTAGCAACTGATTTACCCACAAATGTTGGAGTAGTATCAAATG
>NZ_JACGAV010000062.1:0-277 GCF_020137645.1 Campylobacter sp. RM12637 | reverse complement strand
ACGTGGATTTGCTGTAGTTGCTGATGAAGTAAGAAAGCTAGCTGAAAGCACTCAAAAATCACTAACAGAAATAGAAGCAAGTGTTAATGTATTAACTCAAGGTATAAATGATATGAGTGAAAGCATTAAAGAACAAACTCAAGCAATATCTCAAATAAATGAAGCAATAAGTAGTATAGATGAGCTAACACGCGCTAATGTAGTAGTAGCTGATAATACTAATAAAATATCAGATGAAGTAGATTTAATGGCTAGCATTGCTGTTGAAGCTGTTATG
>NZ_JACGAV010000061.1:0-313 GCF_020137645.1 Campylobacter sp. RM12637 | reverse complement strand
AATGGTTATGCTGCAGGTGTAATGACTTTAAAAGGCGCACAAGCTATGATGAATATTGCTGAATCAGCTCAAAAAGCTCTTGAAGCAATTAGAAGTGACCTTGGTTCTGTGCAAAACCAACTTGTTTCAACTGTTAATAATATTTCAGTTACTCAAGTAAATGTTAAATCAGCTGAAAGTAATATTAGAGATGTTGACTTTGCATCTGAGAGTGCTACATTTAGTAAACACCAAATCCTAGCTCAATCAGGTGTATATGCAATGAGCCAAGCAAATGCTGTTCAACAAAACGTAATGAGATTATTACAATAGT
>NZ_JACGAV010000060.1:0-413 GCF_020137645.1 Campylobacter sp. RM12637 | reverse complement strand
CAATTGAAAAGATATTTGATGAATATAGCCAAAACGACTTTAGAAATGAAATAAAAAATGCTAAAGGTAGAGTAGAACTTGCAACTAATATGTTAGGTAAGCAAATAAGAGATATGTTAAAAACAAACCTTGAAACTGCAAGAAACCTACAAGATAAATCTAAAATACTAAAAACAAGTGTTAGTGATATAAACGAAGGTGCAAGAAAGCAAGCAAGTAGCTTACAAGAAAGTGCAGCAGCAGTAGAAGAGATGAGTGCATCTATGCATGCAGTAAATCAAAAATCAAACGAAGTTATTAAAAACGGAGAAGATATTAAAAATGTTATTACTATGATTAAGAGACATTGCAGAACAAATTAATCTACTTGCACTTAATGCTGCAATAGAAGCAGCACGTGCAGGTGAGCATGG
>NZ_JACGAV010000059.1:0-417 GCF_020137645.1 Campylobacter sp. RM12637 | reverse complement strand
CTTGTTGGTGGATTATTTCCACCAACTATCTAATTCTTTATAATTTTCACAAGCTAATTTATAACCACTATCACAAGAAAGCTTATAATACTTTAAAGCTTGTTTTTTATCTTTTTTATCTTTAGTATCAGTGTATAATAATTTATAATGTTTTCCTACCATAATGCAATATTTATTATTTAATTCACAAGATTTTACATAATAATCAAATTCTTTTTTTTCATCACTAAAAATAATTTTATTTTTTGGAGAATACTTAGAATAAAATTTAGCCAAAACCAAACAAGACTTAGCACTTTGTAACTCATCGCAACCTTTAAAAGCTACTTCAGCACTCTCTTTTAATTTTAAATAATCACTACTATCATATTTTTTATAATCCAAATAATTCTCACAAGATTTAGCATTGTTTTCTTT
>NZ_JACGAV010000058.1:0-425 GCF_020137645.1 Campylobacter sp. RM12637 | reverse complement strand
ACAACTTTTAAATGGTGTTTATGAAGTCTGCTAATGCTTTCTAGCTCTTTTACGCAATATTTAAAGCCTACACCATTAAATAAGCCTTTTTTAAGTATGCTATGCATTCTTTTAAGTGTTTCAATTTCATTTATCCCACTTATTAAAAATATGCGATTATATGCACTAAAGCGTAATTTATCTAAATCATAATCTTTAGGTAATTTATCATCAAAGTATTTAATTGCGTCTAAAGGGTTTAGTTTAAAAATATTGCTTAAATCATTCATCACTTAAGCCTTTTACTAATATTCGTTAAAACTTAAGCTATTATGTTTTCTAGTTTGTCTTGTTTTATGCCTTAATTAAGTAATTTATTCACAGCGTCTTCATAAGAATTTGAGTTTTCAAGGACTTTTAAAAACTGCTCTTACAAGTCTTTATCT
>NZ_JACGAV010000057.1:0-507 GCF_020137645.1 Campylobacter sp. RM12637 | reverse complement strand
ACATTATGCCCAGTCTCAAACCTAGTTAAACCAATCTTATCACTTGTAGTTGCCCCAATACTAGCCTTAACTGTCTCATTAGAATATGCACCAATTTGAAATTCTTTGTTTGAAAACGTTCCACTTAGAAGCTTTTGACCATTGAATGATGTAGTATTACCAATATTGTCTAATTCTTCCATAAGTCTAGAAATATCAGCTTGAAGTGAGCGTCTTGTTTCAGTTGTTTGACCATCTTGAGCTGATTGAATAGCTTTATTCTTAATTGTATCAAGTATTTTTATTTGCTCATCCATAGCCTTATCAGCTGTCTGAATTATACCAATAGCATCATTAGCATTCATAATAGCTTGACCAAGGCTACTTGCTTGAGATCTTAAGCTATCAGCAATTGCCATACCTGAAGCATCATCAGCAGCAGAGTTAATTCTAAAACCTGAGTTTAACTTATTTAAAGAACTGTCAATTGATCTATTGTTCATAGATGCGTTTGCATGAGCGCTTAGC
>NZ_JACGAV010000056.1:0-573 GCF_020137645.1 Campylobacter sp. RM12637 | reverse complement strand
AAGGGGCTTTGCTGTAGTTGCTGATGAAGTAAGAAAGCTAGCTGAAAGCACTCAAAAATCATTAACAGAAATAGAAGCAAGTGTTAATGTATTAACTCAAGGTATAAATGATATGAGTGAAAGCATTAAAGAACAAACTCAAGCAATATCTCAAATAAATGAAGCAATAAGTAGTATAGATGAGCTAACACGCGCTAATGTAGTAGTAGCTGATAATACTAATAAAATATCAGATGAAGTAGATTTAATGGCTAGTATTGCTGTTGAAGCTGTTATGAAGAATAAGTTCTAATAAACACTACAAAAGGAATTTCTTAATTGAAATTCCTTTTATTTATATAAAATACTTAAATTTAAATCATAGTTTTTTTTAAATTATTAATTCAAATTCTTGTAAAAATTAATGAAATTTAAAAAATATTTTTAAAAAATTTTATATGGACAGAATTTTGACATTCAATGTGTTATAATCAAGAAAAATCAAGAAAGGAGAATAAATGAAAGTTATTTTTTCTTTTATATGGGGGGGGGTATAACTCTTTAGGATATACTCAAAAACCTTCATCTATTTTT
>NZ_JACGAV010000055.1:0-646 GCF_020137645.1 Campylobacter sp. RM12637 | reverse complement strand
AATGCCCTACTAAAATTACCAATTTACAGAACTAGAACCTACTTTTATATAAATACTACCACCATCAAAAGCAGTTGCTTGATTTTGTAGAGCTTTATCAGAATAAGCATCTCCATATAATCTTAATTCATTAATTTTAGATATTAATTGCTTGCATATTTCTTTAGAATCATCTTGTTTTCTAAGCAGAATATAATTAGTCTTTGTTACACCTGCTTTATTTCTTCCTTCTGCTTCTATATAAAGACAATTTTTAGCATCTTTAATACCAAAATAACCTGCTGGATATGTTTTTAAATCATTACCACTTACCGGATTTAAAGCAACATTTGTCATATTAGCAATACCACCGGTAAAATCTCCTTTAGCGGTATAGTAACTAGTCAAATCTACCACAAGAGTAGAAAAATCATTTAATGCTTTTGATAACTCAGCATCATCTCTCGTAGCATTTAGTTTAGGTATCGCGACTGCTGCTAAGATACCTAGAATAACTATTACGAAGATTAGTTCTATCATTGTAAAAGCTTTTTTCATCTTTGTCCTTTAAAATTTAAAAAAAGCTAAGCTTGGATTTTACCAAACTTAGCTTTGTAATATTCATCAAATAAAGTGAAATTAGAAAGAAATATTTCCGCCACCTAGT
>NZ_JACGAV010000054.1:0-665 GCF_020137645.1 Campylobacter sp. RM12637 | reverse complement strand
TTATTAAGCTTTATAGTAACTTTTGTAGTAATGTTTGCTGAATTAATTTATGGGTATTTAGCTAATTCTTTAGCATTAATTAGTGATGCACTTCATATGATAACACACGCTTTTGCATTGATAATAAGTTTTATTGCACTAATATTTATTAATAAACAAGATAGTAAAAAAACTTATGGATATTATAGAAGTGAAATAATAGCTGCTTTTATAAATGCTATTATGATAGCTATATTTACTATATTTATTATTTATGAAGCTATTGAAAAACTATTAAACCCAAGTAAAATAGATATAAAGACTATGCTTATAGTATCTTGCTTTGGACTTGTAGCAAATATAATTAGTGCTTTATTATTAATGAAAGCTGATACAAGTAATTTAAATATTAAATCAAGTCTAATTCATATGCTAAGTGATTTACTTAGTTCTGTTGCAATTATTATTGGTGGGATTATTGTTTATTACACTGATTTTTATTTTATTGATTCAATACTAGCTTTAATAATAGCTTTAGTAATTGCTAAGTGGTCTATATCATTATTTAAACAAAGCTTAGATATTTTACTTGAGAGCTCATTTATTGAGATTAGTGAAGTAAAAGAATTTATATTAAAGCAAGATTTAAATATAAAAGATATTCACGATATACACATTCATTCAAT
>NZ_JACGAV010000053.1:0-682 GCF_020137645.1 Campylobacter sp. RM12637 | reverse complement strand
TAAGATAACAATAATTCTACTTCTTAAGGGCCTATAGCTCAGCTGGTTAGAGTGCACCCCTGATAAGGGTGAGGTCACAAGTTCAAGTCTTGTTAGGCCCACCATTTTTATTCTTTTTATCTATCTTTTAAATTATTTTTTTAAATCTTTTTAATATATGTAGTTTTTAGTATTATTTTAGGTTTTACTTGTGTATTTGTTTTAGATTGAAACTTATAAATAATATTTATTTTTTAATGATATTTGAATTTATTTAAGAATACTTATTTTTACTTATTTAGCTTGTAGTTATGTTTAAAGCTATTTTTATATAAATTATAATACTTATTAAAGTGGTGTGATATTAATAACATATATATTATCTTTTTAAAATAACTCTTATAGTAATAAGTAATTTAAATTATAAGTGATAATTATGTTTTTACTATTAAATAAAATATTAGTTGTATTTTTAAGAGTTAATATAATTAATGTTTTTATAAAGTATTTATAAGTTTTAAATTCTTTTAATAAAAATAGCTTTTTATGTTTAGTGATTATGTTTAAGATTGTTTTATTATGGTGTGTGTTTAATTGTTTTTAGTAGTTAGTGAAGGTTATTTTTAGAATGAGATTTTAATTGCTTTTTAGTTTTTAATTTAAAGTATTGTTTGTGTTGTTTAGAGTGGTTGGGGGGGGGTTA
>NZ_JACGAV010000052.1:0-712 GCF_020137645.1 Campylobacter sp. RM12637 | reverse complement strand
TTTGCTCACTAGTTTGTAAAGTATTTTTAGAATTTGAATTAGTGTTTTCAGCTTTAATATCACTACTTAAAGTAATACTTGTTACTTTATTAGTATTTGTAGTGCTTTGTTTATCTTCTTGTTTTTCTTGTATTTTTTCTGGTTTATTATCTTCGTTAATATTTGCTTTGGTTAAAGAAAAATCATTTACTTTTAAAGGTTCAACTTTAATTACCTTAGTATTTGAAAAGCTTATTTGTTTTCCTGAATCAATTAAAGAAGTTTTATTACCTAATCTAACATCTATTGCACCTTGTAAGCAAGCTAATTTATTTATATTAAGTCCAACTTCTCCTACAAACACTGTTCCTCTAATACCAATTGTTGCTGTATGAGCTTTTAAAGAGAAATTCTTTCTTGCTAATTTTGAGATTTCTCCTGTGATTACTTTAAAGCTTCCTTCACTTACTTCAAGATTTACTTTAGAATTTTTTCCATCTAATAAGAATTGTTTTATTTCTAAGCTTGTGTTTTTACCTAGAGTAGTAACGGTGTTGTCATTAAAGATTATTTGTAATCTTGCATTGTTTCCCGTTTTTATAATATCGCTTTCATCAAGTTCTTGATTTAATAAAGCTTTTATTTCATTACCTTTTGAGATAACTACTGCATCACCTCTAATGGCTGATATTTTACCTACGCTTGCATAGGTTAGAGTTATTACACTTAATAA
>NZ_JACGAV010000051.1:0-753 GCF_020137645.1 Campylobacter sp. RM12637 | reverse complement strand
TCTACGCTAGGTGTATTTGCTTGAGTGTCAGCAACAAGTTTTAAACTAGCTTCACCTTTAATATCAGTTCCAATTACGTTAAATGTAAACTTATAATCTCCAAAGTTATTGCAACCTAGTTCTGGAGTATACGCAAATTTACCATCAACTGCAAGAACTGAATCAGTTTTAATTAATTTATCATTGTGAGTAATAAATACTTGCATTGATTGAATACCACCAGCATTAATCTCACCTTTAAATAAAGGATTAGCATCTACCGTAGTTGAACCATTGCTAATTTCTTTTAGGTTATTATGATCACCTGATTCATCACCTTCAAATATAGATACTTTAATACCATTTCCAACACTTGGAGTAACTACATCTACATTAGCATTGTTATCATTAGCTACTTCATCTTTAGCTGTATTTAAATCTAAGCTAAATGAGTATTCTTTCATTTCTCCTGTTTTTAAGCTTGATAAATATACTTTATATGTTCCAACTTCCCAACCACTGCCATCTACTCTGTTTGTTAAATCAGGAGTATATGTAAATTGTCCATCTGGTGCAGCTTGGAATTCTTTCATAATTATTTCATCTTTACCTGTAGCATTATTTGGTTTTACAAATAATAATACTAAAGTATCATTAGCAACTGATTTACCCACAAATGTTGGAGTAGTATCAAATGTTCTACCACCATTTGGAATTTCAGTTAAGTTATTAAAGAATCCATCTTCATCGCCTTGTAATACTTTAAATTCTAAA
>NZ_JACGAV010000050.1:0-780 GCF_020137645.1 Campylobacter sp. RM12637 | reverse complement strand
CTAAACTAAGATAATAGTTATCAATAAATAACCTAGTAAAAGAATCATAAATTCTATTAAGATTAGGGCTAAGTTCTAAACTCAAATTATTTAAATTTGTTATTGCATAACTACAAGGTTTATAATAACCATAAATATCATAATTTATTAGTTTATCTTTGCTAAGTCTAGTTGGTAATTCTGAAGCTTCTTCTTCAAAAATTTTTTCATATTTTTTATAATTTTCATATAATTGCACTTCTTTATCAACTATTAAATTTACACTTTTAAAAAACTTACCATCTATCATATAGTTTTGCTTTTTAATTGTGCTTAATAATAAGGTATTTGGTTTTTTAAGTTCTGTTACTTCGTGCTTTGGACTTTGCTGTAAATTAAAATGACTTATGAATAATATTCCGTGAAAAGCAATCATTAAAAATGAGAAAAAATAAAAGATAACTTTAATAAATTTTTGATTTTGTTTCATTATTAACTTATAAAACCACCAAATTAATAGTGAAAATATAATTGGTAGCAATAGTTGTAAAACTACAAACCACCCACCGGCATCTCTATCAATAAGCCCAATTCTTATAACCAAATATAAAAATAAAATATATAAAGCTATTATAAATCTAGGATAGAGCTTTAAACCTATAAATAAAGTAAGAGTAAAAACAATAGGGTAAGTAATAAAACTTGCATATGGTATAGGAATTAAAATACTAATAATTCCACTAGCTAAATCATGTAAATTATCTAAAAAATATGTTAGATATATTAAAAACTCATTCATAT
>NZ_JACGAV010000049.1:0-923 GCF_020137645.1 Campylobacter sp. RM12637 | reverse complement strand
TTGATTAAGTTCTTAAGAACTTATCTAAAGCTAGAAAGTAAAACTTTTTAGCTTTATTGTTTTTATGAGTTTTTGTATTTTTATTTAGCGATTGTTTTTATTTTTTACCTTAATTCTAAAAGTTTTTAATATTTTTAATTTTTATAATTTTTCTTAGTGATTATTATCCTAAAGATTTTATGTTTTTATAATCTTTACCTACCACTCAAAAAGCTTTTAATTTTAATAATCATTACTTATGACCCAAAAAACTTTTTATATTTTTAATTTTCTTTTATCTTTTTTTACCTATTCACTCTCATTATTATTTATAACTAGCAATTCATTTGCTAGTTATAAATAATAGTCTCAAGAGTGGCTAAAACCAAAGAATTTGAAACAGGAATTTTAATTTTAAAACTAAAACCACAAATAAAATTCTTAATTTAAATTCCATAATTTTTAATGTTAAACACTCAAAATCTTACCAATTTTACTAACTTAACTAGCGTTGGTTCTTTTTGGAGTTAAAATCAAATTCTTAGTTTAAATTCTTTATTTTTAAAATTATTACAAATACACCTAAAAATACAATGAGTTATCTTAAAACTTTTTCAATTCATAAATATTACAAATAATAATGAGAGTGAATAGGTAAAAAAGATAAAAGAAAATTAAAAATATAAAAAGTTTTTTAAGTGGTAGGTAAAGATTATAAAAGCATAAAAGCTTTAGGATAATAATCACTAAGAAAAATTATAAAAATTAAAAACTTTTAGATTTAAGGTAAAAATAATAAGCTTTAAAAAACAATCTCTAAGTAAAAAGACAAAAACTCATAAAAACAATAAAGCTAAAAAGTTTTACTTTCTAGCTTTAGATAAGTTCTTAAGAACTTAATAAATAAAAGTTCTTAAGAATAATTAGTATTAAAACTTATTTTT
>NZ_JACGAV010000048.1:0-969 GCF_020137645.1 Campylobacter sp. RM12637 | reverse complement strand
GCCGCCACGTTTGTGTTAATTCTGAATCCCATAATTTTCTCCTTAAAAAAATAATTGTCTTGATTTCCTTATCAAGTTACAACTATATCGGTGTGCTAAAAAATAACTTTAGGGGTGATGTGAAAAAATTTTTAAAAATGTGATTGTGATGTGGGGTTAGGTGGCTTTTTGTGATTTTTTCTGTTAGGAAAAAATCGTAAAAAGCCTTGTGTTAGCTCGTTTTTAAACGAGCTAACCGAAATGAATAGGATTTGAGAGTGCAAAATTTCACGGAATTTGAAATTAAAATTAGGATTTTGTGAAAAACTTGTGAAAATGTGAAATATTTGTGAAAAGTTTTGATGAAAGACCCGCAAAAGCGGGGGGCGACCCATTCGCCCCTAAGATGTGATGAGATGTTATACAAAATTGATTAATATTTGCTTAAAGGTAGGTTAAAATGATTGAAAATATACTATTTATAAAGCATATTAGTGGCAAAATTTTAGCTATTGAAAATGAAATAAGAAAAAGAGTAAAAAATATAGTTTTAGATGAATATATAAGTATTTGCGAAGGTCATAGTGCTCCTAGTTTAGGGGCTTTGATTAGGCTTATATTTGATGAAAAATTAGAAAATATTGTTTTTAATAGTAAAGGATTTGAGTTTAGAAAATACTGCTCTAATAATAAAGATAGAATAAAGATAAACAATGGCTCAATAGCCGAAATCTATACACACATACAAGTGCAAATTGCTTTAAACCTTTATAGAATGATTAGAAATAGAGCTTTTCACGGGGCTGATATGTTTAAGGTGTATGAAAAGAATGGAAAAACAAGCCCTAGAATATTTACACAAATTTATTTAGGCAAGGAGCTTTTAAACTTTGGTATCGAGCCTTGCAATATAGAAATATTTTTAGATGATTTAGGCGATATTTTGGGGGTGAATATGTGGGATAGACTTTAATCCCCAAACCCCCACTA
>NZ_JACGAV010000047.1:0-1001 GCF_020137645.1 Campylobacter sp. RM12637 | reverse complement strand
GATACATTCATCATATAATCTTGCTTGAGTAAAATTTAGTGTTGGTTCTGGTGTAAAAACCCCTCTAGCATTACACACTAAAGCTAAGGCTAATAATGCTAATAACTTTTTCATGCGATTCTCCTTTTTTAAATTTTAATGCTAAAAAATCTTAGTTTTTTAACATATTGATTTCATATGTTAAAATTCTATGAATTTTTTAACACAAATTATAAAAATTACTCCCATTTTTTTTCTTATTATGTTTCGTATTTAAAAGGAGCGAAACGACTAAAGTTCTGCAGATTTTAGTTTTTAAGCTCCTTTATGATCTTATCTAAAAATCGTTATTAAAACTTTTTAGCCATTCTCCTTTTTATTGCTAACTTTTAACGCTACATATACAAGTAATGTTGAAATATTGTGGAATAAGAAAATGTGCAAAGAAGTAAAAGAAGAAATTAAAGGCATTGACAAAACAGCTCAAGCCACCTTATTTAAGATGGCTTGAATCAGCTTTAATTTATAGGCATTTTTTTAAAAAATACCATGTCTTATAGAAGTATTTTTTAACACCTTTTGCTGTTAATATATCATACATTTTTTTGATATACTCATAATCTCTTGAACAAATTTCTAAGTTTTGCTCAAACGATTTCTTTAGCTCTTTTTCAAATTTTCCAACAATGCAGTAAGGATTGATTTTAATCCAATCTTTGCAATAAATATTGAGCGTATATAAATAATCAATTATCGCTGTACTTATAGCTTCTGCTTCATTTTTAATTTCATGAGCACCTTTATCATTTAAATTCTTTTTTCTATTTTCAATAGAATTTAATTTTTTCTTAAGCTTATTAATAGCTTTATCGACTAATACCGTATTATTTTGATTATTGTTCTTTGTAATAAAATATACAGGTATTACAATATTGCATAATGAATCAAAAATAAAATCAAACATTTTATTGCCTTTGTAAATAAAATGGTTGATACACCTAATATATCTTTGGTATTTGCAA
>NZ_JACGAV010000046.1:0-1069 GCF_020137645.1 Campylobacter sp. RM12637 | reverse complement strand
AATTATCTTCGTAAAATTCCAAATCACTCGCCCACTAAACAATCTAACAGCTAAATCAAACGAACTTAGCAGTGGAGATGGAGATTTAACTAAAAAGCTAGATGATAAAGGTAATGATGAAATAGCTCAAGCTTGTAAAGCTATTAATATATTCTTAGAAAAAGTAAGAATTCTAATAGCACAAGCAAAAGATATCTCAAATGAAAACGCTTCAATAGCAAATGAATTAAGCCACACAAGTCTTCAAACAGGTAAGCGTGCAGAAGAAGGTAGCGTAATAGTTACAGAAGTAGCTAATAAAGGAACTAATACTAAAGATAACCTTGATAAAGGCGTAATTGGTGCAGCTAAAGGTAAAGATGAATTAAGTAATGCAAGTAAGTTTATAAAATCAGCAAACGATGCTATTAATTCATTAACCAATCAAATAAATCATAGTGCTGATATAGAAAGTGCTTTAGCTAGTAAGATTGAGCAATTAAGCCGTGATGCTGATAATGTTAAATCTATTTTAGAAATAATTAACGATGTAGCAGACCAGACTAACTTACTTGCATTAAATGCTGCAATAGAAGCAGCACGTGCAGGAGAGCATGGGCGTGGGTTTGCCGTAGTAGCTGATGAAGTAAGAAGTTTGGCTGAGAGAACTCAAAAAAGCCTTAGTGAAATAAATGCAACAATAAGCGTTATAGTTCAAGGTATTAAAGATGCAAGCGAGCAAATGAGCACTAATTCAGCAGAGATTAGTAAATTAACTCAAGTAGCAAGTAATACCCAAGATACAATTAATGAAATGGGTAAAGTAATGAGTGAAGCTGTAAAAATTAGTGAAGCAACTGTAAATGATTATATAAGCACAAGCAAAGATATGAGCGAGATATTAAGTGGAGTAAATAATATGAATACTATCACTAATGAAAACGCAAGAAGTGTAGAAGAAATAGCAGGAGCAGCAAATCATCTAAGTGAGATGACAGAACAACTAAACAAAAAGCTAAATGAATTTAGAACTTGATTTATTAGCTTAAAAATAAACTTATTATTAGGAATTAGTATGCTAGTTCCTAAT
>NZ_JACGAV010000045.1:0-1213 GCF_020137645.1 Campylobacter sp. RM12637 | reverse complement strand
CTTTTCCAATTGTTTTTATTTTCGTTTACCTTACCTTTAAATACTGCTCTTTTTTTGATGGGAGTATAATCAATGATGAAGTTAAGTAATTTTCCTAAATTATATGGGTTTTCTTGAATGCCATTTCTGCTCTTACCTGATGAATAATATATAGGCTCAATCCTTACGCTAGTTGTCTCATATATCCTATCACTAATTATTTTTACACTTTCATCAAGATATTTTATAAGCTCTTCTTCTGGATAAGGACTATCACCCTTCACCCAAAAATCTCCTTCTAAAGCTTGATCACATTTATTAAGTGCTATTAATATTCTATCTTTTGCGTTTTCTCCTAAGGCAGGGATTATTACATTAGTAATTAGATGATAGGTAGTGCCTAAATCACGAGTTTTTGCATCTACAATAACTAAAACTAAATCTATTAAAGCATTTCCTTTGCTATCTTTTTCGTGAAGCTTTTTATTAATTTTTGCGATATGCTCACTATCTTTTATCCCATCTCCTAAACCTGGACTATCCCATAAAACAAGGTTTCTTCCTATTTCGTATTTTTTAATCTCCATTGTTTGTGGTTTGCTAGTAGTTCCGATTTCGCTAAATTCTTGCTTGTATTCATCACCCATATTAAAAAGCGAATTAATAGTAGAGCTTTTGCCAACTCCTGTTCCGCCTGTAATTAATATATTTAGCTTTGTGTTTGCTAGTTTTTTGATATTTAGCTTTAGCTTAGTTTTATCTTCTTCATCTAAATCTGATTTGTTTAACAACTCATCTAATTCTGCATACTCTTCTTTAGATTCTTCTTGTTCTTTATAGTATTTCATAACTTCTGTTATGTTAGATATATCAGGTATTAATGCTGTTGAAGTTGGTTTTTGATAGTTTAAAATATCTTTTGATTTAAAGCTGATATGATATGCTTCTTCAATCAAAGCAGCTAATTTCATTCTGTTTTCTAAATCAAAATCTAAATCTTTTAATAAAATATCTAAATATTCCTTAGGGCATGTAGATAGCATTAAATTAGCAAAAATTGTTGGTTTGCTTTTTTCTTTAACAAAATTTAAAATGTTTTCTTTTAATATTTCTTTTTTACTTTCTTCTAGGTCTGTAAATTCTTTTAAAATTCTTTTGATTTCCATTTTTTATCCTTTTTATTTTTAATTTTTAATATTTGTGATTAGATAAAAAATGCTTTCTAAGTTCCTTT
>NZ_JACGAV010000044.1:0-1363 GCF_020137645.1 Campylobacter sp. RM12637 | reverse complement strand
AAGACAAAGTGACCTTGCTTTAGGAGATAAAATTAATCTTACATTTAAAAACGTAGATGGAATTAATGATGTTACATTTGAGCCAGTGCAAATTGCTCAAGGTAATAATATTAAAGCAGGTCAAGGTTTAGGTGCTTTAGTTGAAGCTATTAATAAATCTACTGATAAAACAGGTATTAAAGCTTCTGTTACGGTTCAAAGTGTATTTGAACAACCTATTAAAGCAGGAACTACTTTACAAGGCTTTAGTATAAATGGTGTTACTATTGGTTCTATTGAAGTTAAAGATAAAGATGGAAATGGAGCTTTAAGAGCTGCAATTAACTCTGTTAAAGATCAAACAGGGGTTGAGGCTAGTGTTGATGAAAAAGGAAGATTAGTACTTGCTAATAGAGATGGTAGAGGTATTAAGATAACTGATGGGGTGGATAAGAGTTTCGCGGCTGATGGAGCGGCGTATACTGAAACAACAAGTAAAACTGTAGCAGATAAACATGTATTGTATGCAAATGGACCAACTGGTCAAAATACTAAGCAAGAACAAAAAGCAATAGATTTTGCAGATGATAAAACTTGGACTACAGGTTCTGCAGTAGCTGGAACAGCACCAACTGCAGATACAGCAGGTTCTATTTATAATGCAAAAAATACATTTGAAGATATTCAAGCAGCTCATTATGAAATGGATGCGAGAATTGCAGCTGATGGTGCTACTAAAGCCAAATCGGCAATACAAACTGATGGAACTATAAACTTTAAAACAGGTGTAGCAGGTAAAGCTTTAAGTGCTGATAAGATTGGTGCTTTACATTCAACAGCAAATGCTGCTGTAACCAATCCTGGCGCAGGCAAAGATGTATCTGACGCATTAAAAGCATTACAAGAAGATGGTTTAAAATTAGAAGATGCTAATAAACTAATAGATAATGCTGTAAGTAAATTACAAGTATTTGTTGATGCAGCTAAAGGTAAAACTATGGCTACAGCTGAAGGTGAAGATGGAATGGCGGCTCACGCTATGATACAATTTTTAAAAGGTGTTAAAGAAGGTATCAATGAGCCTAATAGAGCTGGTCTTAAAGATATGATAGGCTTAACTAGTGACAATAAGACTAACTTCGGAAGATTAAGTTTTTCATCAACTAATGGTAAAGACATAGTTGTAGAAGCTACTAGGGATTATAAAGATATAGATGGTAATATAAAAACTATGGATATTACTAGCTCAATAGGCTATGATAAAAATGTTTCTGAAAAAACAGTTAGCTTAAGAGAAACTAATGCTACTATAGATAGAGAAACAGCAGATGCAATGGGCTTTAATGCTAATGATTGGCAAGCAACTGATGCAGGAGATAATAAG
>NZ_JACGAV010000043.1:0-1414 GCF_020137645.1 Campylobacter sp. RM12637 | reverse complement strand
GGCCTATCAATGCCAACCTTTGATGAGTTCTGGGCTAAAGGCTATGTAGAATTTAAAGCTCCTGAAGAAGCTAAGAATTTCGTAAAAATGAAAGATTTTAGAGATGACCCAATTACTAATAGATTAGGAACTCCAAGTGGTAAGATAGAGATATTTTCTAAAAAGATTGATAAGTTTGGCTATGATGATTGCAAAGGCTTAGTTCAATTTTATGAACCAGCTGAATATTTAGGAAATGCTAAAAAATATAAATTAAATCTAATCACTCCACATCCAAAGTATAGATTACACTCACAACTTAATAATACTTTTTTAAGAGATTTTGAAGAAGTAGAAGGAAAAGAAAGCTTATGGATGAATCCAATTGATGCAAAAGCTCGTGGTATTAAAAATGGAGATATAGTTCGTATATTTAATGATAGAGGGGAAATACTAGGTGGTGTTTTAGTAACTGAATATGTTAAACCTGGCGTAATTAGAATGCAAGAAGGCTCTTGGTATAATCCTAATAAAAAAGGCTTATGCTTACACGGAGATGTAAATGTGCTTATAGCTGATATTCCAAGTAGCAAACTTGCTTGTGGTAATCAAGCAACTGCTTTAGTAGAAATAGAAAAATATACTAAAGAAATTCCAGCACTTGATTTATTTAGACAACCAAAGTTTAAAGCATAAATTAAATAAAGCCTAAAAGTATATTTTAGGCTTTAAAAATACTTATTAAGATAAGTAATAAAAACAAATAATAATAAGTATAAAAACATTTATAAGGATAATAAAAAATGAAAAAACTAATATTATTAAGTTTAATTACAAGCTCATTATTAGCTAATAATTATGCTTTAGAAAACACTCCTTTAAGTATTAATAATAAAACAATAGGAACAATTATTATAGGAACTAAGTTTGATATAGTTAAAAATGATAATAATAAAAGTGAGATAAAACTTACAGGCTATCGTCCTAAAGGTGGAAAAGCTATTTATGATACTTTAGGTGTCTTATCAAATAGCGTAAATCTTGATGATGCTAATGCTGTTAAAGTAATAGGAACTAAAGTAGATGATTATGATAATACTTGGGAAGTAGTAGAGATAGTAGCTAGCGTTGATAATACTAAGATTACAAATAAAGATATTATAGAAGATGGTAAGGCATTATTTGAAGAAAGATGTGGTATATGCCATGCTTTACATGCTTATGATGAGTTTAGTAAAAATGTATGGCCAAGCACAATTAAATCTATGCAAGATAATGCAAGTTTAGATGAGAATGAATACTATCAAGTAGTAAAATACTTACAAAGAGTAGCTCCTGGTGATGATGAGTGAGTATGCTTTAAAAGTGTAAGTAAATACTAAAAAAGATTAAGGAATTTAAAAGTTTGTTTTTAAATTCCTTTTGAGTGTTTTTT
>NZ_JACGAV010000042.1:0-1598 GCF_020137645.1 Campylobacter sp. RM12637 | reverse complement strand
TGAATATTGCAAGCGATATTAAAGAAGAAGTAACTGAAATCATTGCAAAAAATGATAATTCTTTAAATACAGATAATGTGCCAGAAATTGCTCCAAATAAACCTAGTGATGATTTAGTTATTCCAAGTAATCCAAATACGACACCAGATACGCCAAGTAATCCTGATAATAATACAAGCACACCAGAAAATAAGCCAAATGATAATAATGTGGCAATACCTGATGTGCCAGTGATTAAAGATGAAAAAGAATGGACTAAATTAGAACCTTCTATACCTAATAAATACTTTGCTAATAACAATGTAAATAGTTATTATTACTATTCAGAAGATTTAAATTCTAAAAGTGCAGCAAGTCTTAATTTAGGAACTATGACACTTGATTTATATGGTAGAAAATTAGAAAACGATAAGAGTGTTAAATCTTTTGATTATTATACTTTAGATGGTAAAAAGAATACTCTTACTAGCAATAGCTACAATGTTTCTGATTTAGGAACTAAAGAAATCAAAACTCAAAATTATAACTTGCAAAATACTAGTCTTAATACGCCTAATGCTGAAAAGAATTTAGAATATTCATCAGATTATGCTAGTTTTAGTGCAAATAAAAATGAATTAAAAGCTCAATTAATTGGTATTAATTATGATTTAAGCAAATCAGATTTATCTCATTTTACAACTTTAAAAGATGATTGGAATAGTTTTAAAAGTGATATAGAAAAAAATAATCAAACAGCTATTAATTATTACTCAAATACAAATTCTGCCGCTGAACTTGATTTATCAAGAGGACTTTTAACTTATTATTCAAAAGAGCAAACTAAAAAAGATGGTAGGGATAGTGCTTATAATTTAAGATATTTTGTTATGAACCATAATTATTTACAAATGCGTGAATATGATATAGAAGATTTAGAATACAACGGCTATACAATGAATTTTCAAGCTCCTACTGTTGTAGATTCAACTTCGGATCATTATAGAACTACTGCTTATGTCAATAAAGAACAAATTGAATACACTGCAAAAAATGGTAGTTTGGATTTAAATATTTTAAATATAAAAGAAAATTTAAAATTTACTAATTCTTCAAATTATAGAAAGCAATTAGCTGATTGGGATAATGAGAAAACTAAATTCTTTACAGAATTTTATACAAACCCAGCTCAAGAATTTTATTATGCTGATACGAAAAATAATTATGTTAAGTTAAAGCCAAGTGATTCGTATTTTGCTAGTTATAGTAAGATTAATGATACTTCTGATGTTTTATTTGAATTACAGAATAGTAAATTACTAGGAGTGTATAATAAAAACAATGTAATAACTAGAATAAATCCTCAAGTAAATTCAACTATGGATATTGATAATTCTCAATATAAATTAAAAATTGATAGCAATGAACTTGATAAGACTTCTATTAAATTAGAAACGGAAGCAAGTAAGGCTAAATTACAAATAGAAAGCAAAATAGCAAATGAGGATTTAAAGATAAAAACAGATGAATTAAAAAAATCTTTAAATATTTCAGATATAAATAAAAAGATTAATGAGATTAAAAATAAGTAAGGAATATATATGAGAAAACTTGTAATT
>NZ_JACGAV010000041.1:0-1765 GCF_020137645.1 Campylobacter sp. RM12637 | reverse complement strand
GAGAGCGGCGGATTTAACAGGAACTGCTAGTGTAACATTTAAAAATGTTGATGGTATCAATGATGTAACAATAGAACCTGTAAAACTTACAAATGGTAAAGGCGATGTAAGTGCTAGCACAGGTCTTGGAGCGTTAGCAGAAGCAATCAACAAAGCTAGTGATAAGACAGGTATTAAAGCTAATGTAACTGCTATTTCAACATTTGAGCAACCTATTAAAGCGGGTGAAACTACTTCAAATTTCTCAATCAATGGTGTAAAAATCGGAACAGTAAGCGTTCAAGAAAAAGACGCTAATGGTGCTTTAAGAGCTGCTATTAATGCTGTTAAAGATCAAACAGGGGTAGAAGCTTCTGTAGATACTAAAGGTAGACTTGTATTATCAAATAGAGATGGTAGGGGTATTAAGGTTGAGGATAATGTTAGTGTTCCTACTGGTGCTAATGATATTCATAGTCTTGTTCAGCAAGGTGCTGCTGGCAAAGAAAACACTAAAAAAGGTGTGGATTTAAGTTTAGCTGATACTTGGACTAAAAAAGCTGGAACAGAAGGTTCTATATTAATTAAAGAAAATTCATTTGGTGATATCAAAAACGCTCACGGAGTGCAAGATGCAGCTATTTATAACGATGGTTTAAAACAAACTAAACAAGCTACAGCAGCAAGTAATGCTTATAATGCTTTCCATACAGAAGAACAAAAAGCTTTAGAAAAATTTAAATCAGAAGCAACTAAAGCTATGGATGCTTATATAGGAGATAGTGCAAAAGCTGCAGCAGGTACTGCTACTGCTGATGAAAAATTAGCAAAAGCAAAAGGTGATGCAGAAGCTGCAAATATAAAAGATTTAATAGCTAACTCAAATAGTTTTGCAGAAATAATGGACAAAATCAATACTTTTGATGGTACACATAAAGCTGCTGCTACAAATTATGATACCGCTGTTAAAGATGTTATTGTTAATGCTGGTAAGGCTTATGCTACTTCTGTTGAAGCAGCTGGCATTAAGGCACAAGGAGCATTAGCAGCTTATAAAAATGAAGATGATGTTCAAGCTTTAAATACAGCTTTAGGAACCATGGTAGCTGCTGCTACAACTGGAACAGGAGCTACTGACATAAATGGAGTAAATACATTAGCTACAGCAATGAAAGCTTTTGAAGGAACAGCAGCTCCTATTGGTGCAAAAAATGTGGATTTTGTAAAATTAGCTGCAACTCAACAAGGCGCTTTAAATTTAACTGACGCATTTACTAATGGTGCTAATCCAACTACTGCTAAAGAAATTACTAATTTATTTGAAGATTTAAAAACCCAAACAACACTAGAGGGTGCTAATTCAACTATAGATAAATTAACTAAAAAATTAGAAGAAGTAGTAAATGCAGCTGCTGATAAAACTATGGATACAGCAGAAGCTCAACAAGGTATGGTAGCTCACTCATATTTACAATTCTTCGCTGGTGTTAAAGCAGGTCTAAATGAGCCTAATAACGAAGGTCTTAGCTCAATTATAGGCTTAAATACAACTAACTCAACTAATATGGGAAGATTAAGCCTTGTTTCAAACAACGGAAGAGATATTCAAGTAGAAGTTAAAGACGCTAATGGCTTTACAAGTAATTCAGCTTTAGGATTTGATAAAAATGTTAGCGAAGCAACAGTGAGTTTAAGAGAAACTAATGCAACAATTAGTAGAGCTCAAGCTGACGCTATGGGATTTAACAATGAAGAATGGCAAGCTGGAGATAATGGGGACAATACT
>NZ_JACGAV010000040.1:0-1781 GCF_020137645.1 Campylobacter sp. RM12637 | reverse complement strand
GTTATTTTAAATAGTTTTATTGTTAATTTTAAATATATCAATTATTTCAACGTCAATCTTTGATATCTAAACAAGTGATCAAGAGCCATTTAAAACTTTCTTATATATAAGTTTTAAATCATTCACTTCATTATTTTATTTATTTTTTAATTTTTCATAATTAAAAAATAATCATTTAAATTATGGAGAGTTTGATCCTGGCTCAGAGTGAACGCTGGCGGCGTGCCTAACACATGCAAGTCGAACGATGAAGTCTAGCTTGCTAGACGGATTAGTGGCGCACGGGTGAGTAATGTATAGCTAACTTGCCCCTTACAAGAGGACAACACTTAGAAATGAGTGCTAATACTCTATACTCCGCTCTAACATAAGTTAGGGTGGGAAAGTTTTT
Organism: Campylobacter sp. RM12637; assembly: GCF_020137645.1. Lineage (NCBI taxonomy): Bacteria > Pseudomonadati > Campylobacterota > Epsilonproteobacteria > Campylobacterales > Campylobacteraceae > Campylobacter > Campylobacter sp. RM12637. The sequence goes on along the minus strand of NZ_JACGAV010000040.1, from coordinate 1,390 downwards.
CGGTAAGGGATAGGGCTATATTGTATCAGCTAGTTGGTAAGGTAATGGCTTACCAAGGCTATGACGCATATCTGGTCTTAGAGGATGATCAGACACACTGGAACTGAGACACGGTCCAGACTCCTACGGGAGGCAGCAGTGGGGAATATTGCTCAATGGGGGAAACCCTGAAGCAGCAACGCCGCGTGGAGGATGACACTTTTCGGAGCGTAAACTCCTTTTTTACAAGAAGAATACTGACTGTATTGTAAGAATAAGCACCGGCTAACTCCGTGCCAGCAGCCGCGGTAATACGGAGGGTGCAAGCGTTACTCGGAATCACTGGGCGTAAAGGGCGCGTAGGCGGAGTAGTAAGTTGGATGTGAAATCTAATGGCTTAACCATTAAACTGCATTCAAAACTGCTATTCTAGAGTAAGGGAGAGGCAGATGGAATTAGTAGTGTAGGGGTAAAATCCGTAGATATTACTAAGAATGCCAATTGCGAAAGCGATCTGCTAGAACTTAACTGACGCTAAGGCGCGAAAGCGTGGGGAGCAAACAGGATTAGATACCCTGGTAGTCCACGCCCTAAACGATGTATGCTAGTTGTTGGAATGCTAGTCATTTCAGTAATGCACCTAACGGATTAAGCATACCGCCTGGGGAGTACGGTCGCAAGATTAAAACTCAAAGGAATAGACGGGGACCCGCACAAGCGGTGGAGCATGTGGTTTAATTCGAAGATACGCGAAGAACCTTACCTGGGCTTGATATCCTAAGAACCTTGTAGAGATACGAGGGTGCTAGCTTGCTAGAACTTAGAGACAGGTGCTGCACGGCTGTCGTCAGCTCGTGTCGTGAGATGTTGGGTTAAGTCCCGCAACGAGCGCAACCCACGTATTTAGTTGCTAACAGTTCGGCTGAGCACTCTAAATAGACTGCCTTCGCAAGGAGGAGGAAGGTGTGGACGACGTCAAGTCATCATGGCCCTTATGCCCAGGGCTACACACGTGCTACAATGGCATATACAATGAGAAGCAATACCGCGAGGTGGAGCAAATCTATAAAATATGTCTTAGTTCGGATTGTTCTCTGCAACTCGAGAGCATGAAGCCGGAATCGCTAGTAATCGTAAATCAGCTATGTTACGGTGAATACGTTCCCGGGTCTTGTACTCACCGCCCGTCACACCATGGGAGTTGATTGTGCTTTAAGTCGGAATACTAAACTAGTTACCGCCCACAGCAAAATCAGCGACTGGGGTGAAGTCGTAACAAGGTAACCGTAGGAGAACCTGCGGTTGGATCACCTCCTTTCTAGAGTACATACTCTTTAACTCACACTAAAGAGTAATAATAAATATTTCAAGAGCTCTTGAGAGCTTGTTTGGATATCAAAGGTTGAAATGA
>NZ_JACGAV010000039.1:0-1886 GCF_020137645.1 Campylobacter sp. RM12637 | reverse complement strand
ACTTTAAAGATATTAATGCTAATAATATTGATTTTATAAACGATGATATAAAAACAACCGATGAAATCAAAGCTCAAACAATAAAAGTAGATGATAAGCTAGTAATTAAAAATATAGATTTAAAAACAACTTCTATTAGTGCAAACAAAGGAGAGATTACAAACTCAAATGTATTCTTAAATAATACTAATGAAGGCTCTAAAGATACTAAAGTATTTTTAAAAGGTAAAGATGATAATGCTAGTAGTGTATATGATAAAGCAGAAATAACAAGTGGAGATTACACTATAGAAAAATCAGCTATTAAAGGTGGTATTAGAGCTAATAACTTAACTACAACTAATTCAAAAATAGTAGGGCAATTAGCAGTAAATAATCTAAACGCTACTAATTCTACATTTTATATAACAGGTGGTGGATATAATACTTCTTTATATAATCACTTTAGTGGAGCAATCATTGCAAGATATGGTGCAAGTGGCTTTAATAATATAATTAATATTTCTAATACAAACTTAGGCTTATTAATTAATGGCTATGTTCCTATTGCAATTATTAATAATACTAACAACTCAAATACTACTAATTCAAATTCTACAAGAGCTGATTGCAATAGCTATAACACCTAAAGTAGTTAATAAAGACTTCTTTAAGATAACTTATACAACACCTATTTCAAGTGTATTATTATCACCTAATCTAGTTCATTATACAACTATGCAAGATGAGAATGGAACTAAAGAAGTTTGGAGTGTAGGTTTAGCTGGTAAAGAATTAAGCAAAGATGAAATCCAAGCAATAATTGATGGTAAAGGCAATGTTAATTACACTACAACAGAATTAATTAATAAAAACTATAAAGATTATTTTATGAGTGAATTATTAGACGATAATACAAAAGCTGAATTAAAAAGCATAATTAATACACCTTATTATGTAGCAAAAAATCAAGCAGATATTTTAAATGATAGATTTACTTATCTAAGAGATGATATTAAAAATCACGGCTTTTGGGTGAATAATTCATATAGTTATTTAAAGACTAATTATAATGATTTAAGAAACAAAGGCACAAGTGTTGGTATAGATAAGAATATAAGTTTAGATAGATTTAATCTAACTTATGGAGTATTTGCAAATATTTCAAGATTAGAAATAAATAAAGCTTTAAGCTCTTCTACTAATGTAAGGTCATTTGGAGCTTATGCTTCTACTAATTTTTATAATGGAAGCTTTATTGATTATTCTTTAGCTTATGTAACATTAAAAAATAAATTTGAAGCTAAAAAGATTGATTTATATACTACTAATTACTTAGACTTATATCAAATAGGTTTAGGCTTAGGACATAGATTTAGTATAAATAATAATTACTTAGAGCCTAATATTAAATTAATAGCTACTAGATTTAAGGACTTGGACTTAAAAGGAACTAATGCAAGTATAGAAACTAAAAAAGGTCTTCAAGCTAGTATAAAAGCAGGAGTTAAAGCAGGGGTTGAGTTTAACAAAAACTTTAGCTTAGTTACTGAATTACAATACTTTAAAGACTTAAATGCTCTTTCAAAAAGTAAAGTAGTAGCTCTTTTAGAAAACAATCTTAACAATATCCAAGATAGTGGCTTGAATGCTAAAATAGGATTTTTAGTAAAACCAAATTCTAAATTAGACATTAATGCTGATTTTACAAAGAATATTTCTAATGAGTTTGATACAGGATATAGATTAAACTTAGGATTTAGCTATAAGTTTTAATTAGAACTTTATAAGTTCTAATTAACTTAGCTTTATTCTAAATACAAAGCTATTTCATCTGATATTAAATAGTTTTTATTAAATACTTTATTATCTTTTATAAAAACCAAATCTTTTAAATCATCTAATTT
>NZ_JACGAV010000038.1:0-2022 GCF_020137645.1 Campylobacter sp. RM12637 | reverse complement strand
AAGAATAAGTTTGAGTAATAAAATTTATTTCACGATAATAAATTTACAAAAATATAATATCTCTATTTTACAATAATGAAGATATTATAAAATTATTTTTTTATTATAATGATTGGGGAAGAAATGGAAAAGGAACTATTGGATAATGACTTTATAGTTAGCAAAACAGATATTAAAGGCAATATTACTTATGCTAATGAATCTTTTTTAAAAATTATAGGTTCAACAGAAAATGAAGTTTTAAATAAGCCACATAATGTTGTAAGACATAAAGATATGCCTAAAGCAGTTTTTAGATACTTGTGGCAACAATTAAAAGGAAGAAAAGAAGTTTATGCTTTCGTAAAAAATAGAACATTTGATGGTGGATATTATTGGGTATTTGCCAATATTAGTATATCTTATGATTTATCTGGTAATACGATAGGATATTATTCAGTTAGAAGAAAAATAGGTAAAAAAGCTAAAGAAGTTATTATTGCTTTATATGCTAAAATGCTTGAAGTTGAGAAAGCTCAAGGAGTTGATGCTTCTTGGAAAATTATAGAAGATATTTTGAAAAAAGAAAATAAAGGTTATAACGAATTTATGATAGGTATTCAGGGGCTAAAATGAGTATATTTAATAAAAATAATGATGAAGCATTAAATAAAATTATAGAAGTTTTAGAGCAAACTTCAAATGGATATTTAGAATCAAGAGTTACTGGTATAAAGGGCGAAAAATACACAATATTAGCAAATCATTTAAATAATTTGTTAGACCAAATAGAAGTGTGGCAAAGAGAAGTTGCTAGTTCTATTGAAGTTGCTTTTTCTGGTGCAACTTATAGAAATATTAATAGTGTAGGTTTAAAAGGTAGATTTAAAAGCACTGCTGATAATTTAGTAAGTGCTATTTTAGGAATTGCAAAAAGTATAGAAACTCAACGCTTAAATGAGCTTAGTATAAGAGTTCAACAAAACAATAATGATTCAGGTATAATTGATATTTTAACAAATGGCTTAAGCACAAATCAAACTAATTTAAATAGCATTTTAAATTCTTCAAAGCAAATTGCAGATGATTCGCATACTACTCAAACTATGGTAAAAGAATTGTCAAAAAGCTCAAATGAATTACAAAATTACATAGGTTTATTTACTGATTTAATCAATGGTCTAAATGAAAAAACAAATGAAATATCAAAAATTATTGAAATGGTAAAAGACATTACAGACCAAACTCAATTACTATCATTAAATGCTGCAATTGAAGCAGCAAGAGCAGGTGAGCATGGTCGTGGATTTGCGGTAGTTGCTGATGAAGTAAGAAAATTAGCAAATAATACAGAAGAAGCTACTAATACTATTAATTTGAATATAAATTCTTTAAAAGAAAGTGTTAAAAAGTGTTTAGAGTATTCAAATCAAGTTTCAGAAATTAGCAATAAAAATCAAGAAAAAACAAATCAGTTTTTTGATACTTTAAGTTCTTATGAAAAATTATCTGAAAATAACTTTAATAATGCTCAAAATAGTGGTAGATTGCAAAACAATTTATTTATACAAATACATTTATTACTTTATAAAGATGATGCGATTAGATGTTTGCTTAATAAGAATTTAAAACAAAATAAATCATTAGAAGAAAACATTGCAAAATCAATTAAAAAAGAGCAAGAAGGTATATTTAAAGATATTTTAGCTTTATACGAAGAGCTTTATAATTGTGAAGAATTAGACGAGCAAGTAAGACTTGTGAAAAGATTTGATGATTTAATCTTTAATATGTGTAAAAATTGCTAGTTTAAATAAGGAATTTAAAATAAATTTTTAAATTCCTTAAACCTTTAAATATATTCAATTTCGTTTTTAAAATAAATTATACTAAGAGTGATTTTGTATAAATCTAAAATCATTTCATTTCTTTTGACATTCTATAAATGAATGAAAATACTTCGGCAGCAACTTTTTATATATTTAAAAGCCTATTAATAGTCCTTAAAGTTATTTTAAAACCCAATAAACCACTAAGATATTT
>NZ_JACGAV010000037.1:0-2539 GCF_020137645.1 Campylobacter sp. RM12637 | reverse complement strand
TGGCAAAGCCCTATTTCATCGGCATTTTAGCATTCTTTAAGTATTTTTTAAGGAAATATATTTCCATTTTTACGATTTTAAAAATAAGCTAATTTTATTAATTATAAAGCATTTAAGCTATGTTTATATTAAAATTTTTTTTGGAAATTTATTTCCTAAGCATTTTTTAAGGATATATTTTTTATAATGATTTTTGTGAATTTAATTCATCAAAGATGAATTAAAAAGTTCTTTTACTTATTATTGTCAAAAAGGGAAATCATAATTTATTTTTTTATGTGAGCTGATTTTATTTTTTTATAAGGATAGATGATGCTACAAAAAAGTGAATATATTCGTTTTGCTACAAACTTAAACAATACGCAAAAACTATTGATGTTAGATGCGTTATTAGAATACAAGACAATAAAAACTAGAACCTTAGATTATTATGTAACTTTATTAGGCGTTGGTAAAAAAATGCTTATTGAATACTTAAAAGATTTATCAGAAAAGGGATTTATTGGCAGTTTAGATTATTCAAAAGATATTATTAAATTCAAAGTATTAGATTTAGATTTTTCAATTTTTGAAGAAATTAAAGAAAATGCAAAGTTTGATTTTAATGAATTTATGAAATACATAGAGTTCAAGAAAGAATATTATGCAAAAAAAGGTGGAAAAAAGAAATTAGTTATTGGCAGCGAACAAATAAGAAAAACTGCTAATTTTTTGAACGCATTAAATGACTACGATTTAGCAACAGCTACTTTAGAAATGAGTATAACCTATGCGTGGATAAAACTACTACCTGAAAAGGCAAAAAACTATCTAATGCAAAAAAGAGCTGCAAATCTTAAAACACAAAATATCAGCATAAGCGAACTTATAAAAGCACCTAACAATACAATAATCCAAAACGGCGTGAAATACACTGCCATCTACACCACTAAAGGTTGGGAGATAGAGCAATGCGTAGCGAGTTAGTAGATTTATTAGACACTGCGATTATTCGTGCAGGACTTAATAAGCAAGAGATTTTAAGGCTTGAAAAAGCCTTGAAAAATGTTTGTTATGTAGATGAGTTTATAGACAATATTTGTGCTGATAGTGATGAGATTGCTGGCTACAACATAAAAGCATATTCTTATATGTATTTTTTACATTATCTTAAAAAGGATGCCGAGAAGGCGAGACTTTTTAAAGCTAAAGATATGTTTAAAAACGAAAAAATATTAAGCAGTAGTGATAAAAACTTAATTATGTTTGCGAAAAATACCTATGCAGATGAAAGCGAACAGCTTTTGTTTGTTTCTCAATATCTTTAAAAAAAGGGGAAGCAATGAAAGTTGTTAATAGAAACAATAAAATCTATATTCATTATACGAATAAAGAGAATAAAATCATTAGGTTTAGCACTAAACTAATTGCAAATAAAAGCAATTTAGCTTATGTAAAAGCAAACATTTTTAAGCTAGTAAAAGACTACGAGTTAGATTTAAAGCTTTCAAAAGAAAGTTTTGAAGAGTATGTAAAAAGGTTTTTAAAAAGTAGCCAAGTTGGTAAAAAAGAAATTACCAATAAAAATAATGCAAGAATTTTTAGAAATCACATTATGCCATACTTTAAAACTTTAAAAGACTTAAATTACAAAAGCGTTAAAGATTTTATTGCAAGATTAAATGATAAAGACTTATGTGCTGAATTTAAAAAAGATATTGTAAATAGGCTAAAACTTTTATGCGAAGAAGCAATTGAACTAGGCGATATAAAAACATTTGCTTTTCCGAAAACAAAATTTAAGGATTTAAGGGTAAAAGTAAGTATAAGCGATAAAGTCTTAAGCGTTGAAGAACTTAAAACCTTGATTAAAAATTGTAAAGATGATTTTTTAAAACAAATCATCATTGTCAAATGTTTCACTGGTATAAGGAATAGCGAACTGATTGCTTTAACTTGGGATTGTATTGATTATGAGAATGAAAAAATCACAATTAAATATAATATCTCAAGTGGCAAAATAACCACCACTAAAACCAACAGAATTAGAGTGATTGATATGCTGCCACAGGTTAAAATAGCTTTACAAATGCTAGAAACCCAACATAAATATAATGAAACCTATGTTTTAGCGAGTGCTAAAACAAAAAGGCGTTATATAAGTAGTAGTGCTTTAGTAAAAAGGTTTAAAGATTATTTAAAAGACAGCGAGTTTAGAGAACTAAAGTTTTATTGGACTAGGCATATTTTTGCCACTCTATGTTTAAGTAAAAATATTCCTATTGATTGGATTAGCAAAACTTTAGGTCATAGTAAGATAAACACAACTTTATCTTTCTATGCGACCTACATAGAAGATAAAGAAAAGATAGACGCAATAAAAAATGAGCTAAAAGCGTTGATATAATGCTTTTAGAAAATTGTGCTAAATTGTGCTAAATTGTGTTTTTTAGTTTTATTTGCCTAGCTAGTAGGCAAATCAGCGTTTTAACATTAGCACAATTTTAAAAATTAAAAAACGCTAATTTTCCCTTTTTTTCAGTATCTCCGAATTGATTGT
>NZ_JACGAV010000036.1:0-2700 GCF_020137645.1 Campylobacter sp. RM12637 | reverse complement strand
TTTATTAAGTTCTTAAGAACTTATCTAAAGCTAGAAAGTAAAACTTTTTAGCTTTATTGTTTTTATGAGTTTTTGTATTTTTATTTAGCGATTGTTTTTATTTTTTTACCTTAATTCTAAAAGTTTTTAATATTTTTTATATTAAAATTCTTTTGATTAGATTGTTAAAAATTTATAAAAATATTAATTTTTATAATTACCCCCCCCCATTTTGTTAGTAATTGATTAACCTTTATATATTGATTTTTAACTATAATAAAGCATTTTTCATTTATTTTTTAGGGGAGAAAATGAATAGAACTATAAAATTATCTTTAATAACTTTTATATTAGCGGGGGGGGGATTTAGCTCTTGCTGATACTATCCCAAGCACTGCTATAAATTCTTTAGCGTATGCTAAAGATACTATTAATAATGGCAAAACTATAATAAGCACTACTTATTCAAAACCAACTGATATTACTCATACAGGTGGAAATATTAAATTAGGTAAAATTAATGAAACTCATTTTATAAGTAATTTAAATATTACTACAAGCGATACAGGTAATAGATTAGAAATAAATGGTGATGTATATTTACAAAATATGAATATATCTAAAGTTAATCAAAATGGTAATACAAATTTTGGAATATTAATAGATAATAACAAAAAAACATCTAGTCTGACTATGATTGGTGGAAGTTTAACTAATGTTGCTTTAGATTTATGGACTGCTGGTTATAATGATTCTATTATATTAGATGGAGTAAAAATTGAAAATATTAAATATGCTCATAAAACTCCACAAAGTGGTAATTTAATTGTGTCTAATTCAACTATAAAAGATAGTAGTTTTAACAAAGAAACTACTTTTGTTAATTCTAAATTGCTTGGAAATATTAGTGGAAATATTGTTGTAGATAATTCTATAGTAGAAGCTACTTTAAATACGAATACTTTAGAAGTTATAAATGGCACTACAATTAGTTCTGATATTAGCAAGGTTAATAATTTTATTTTAGATAATTCTACTTTAACCACAGATTTAAATGCCAAAAATATTACCATTAAAAATGATGCAAAATACAATAATAAAAATATCACAGCAAGTGGCACATTGACTATTGAAAATCATCAAATTATAAATAACGATAAAGATAAAATAACATTAAAATCTAATGGAATTTCAACATATAAAGATAGTGTTATTAAAAATGCAGTTTTGGATTCAAATCTTAATAGGATTGATTTTTATAATACAAATGAATTAGATAATGTAAAAATATCTAATGATAATGCTTGGGATGTTACAAAACATCATATTACGATTTGGGATAATACTAAGGTTACAATAAATGATAGTGAGATAATTAATTCGGCTATTACTCAAGCTTCTTCATTACATTATGATAGTGAAGTAATTATTAATAATACTAAATTAGTAGATACAGGAATTGGGGCTTTAAATAATAATGATTTATATAATAGAATTCCAAAATTAGAATTAAATAATGTAAATTATATAAATAATATAGAAAATAGTGGGATTTTTGCAAAAGAAATTACTATAAATGGTGGATATATAAAAGCTAATAAATTATATGGAACTGATACTATTTTAATTCCAGGAAAAAATGATATTTCAACTCAAGATAATACTAAGGTTATTATAAAAGATGGTGCTATTGTAGAGGCATTGGTTGATGGGGAAGAATTAGAGATATATAATTCAAAACTAACAGGAGATTCTCTTATTACCAACATAAAAACAGATAATAGTGAATTAATCGGCAAAATAGAAGCTACTAATAATATTGATATTAGTAATTCTAGTATCAAAGGTGATATAAAAGGTAGTGAATTAAAGCTTTTAAATTCTGATTTAAATTCAAATTTAATAGATATTGCAAATAATGTAATTATTGAAAATACTGAAGCAAAAACCATCACAGGAAATTTCAAAGTAGGCAATGACTTTAAATCAAGTAATACAATTATTCAAGGTAGTATTAATACTACAAATAATATGGAATTAAATAATTCTAATATTAAAGGCGATATAACTGCTAATAATTTAACTTTAAATAATTCTAGTATTACTAATAAAGCTGATGGTTCTACTAATACTATAAATGTTACAAACGATTTAACTATAAATAACGAAAGCCAAACTATTATTGATGGAAATTTCAAAGTAGGCAATGACTTTAAATCAAGCAATACAATCTTTAGTGGAGATATAACTGCAAATAATTTATTAAGCGATAATAAAAGCACTTTTCAAGGTCAGGTTAGTGCTGATAGCATAAGTGCAGTTGGTTCTATATTTAAACAAACTCTAACTATTACAGGCGATAGTAAAAACAATGTCTTAGATAAAGCTACATTAGAGCAAGGCATAGTAATTGATAGTAAAGGTGCACAAGTAAGTGTAATAAATGGCTCAGAAATCAAAGGAGAAATAAAAAACGAAGGCTTTATAAATGTAGAAGAAGGCTCAACAGTATCAGAGCTAGTATCAGGTAGCGGAACACTCTCAACCGATGGAGCTTGGTATGATAAAAATGTAAGTATGGGTAAAATTGAAGGAGAGAACAATACCTTTAAAGGCGATGTAATTATTACAAATACAAATACCGAAGTAAAAGCTGATAATAATACCTTTTTAGGCAATGTATCAGTAAATAATGGTAAACTTAGTGCTACTACTAATAAC
>NZ_JACGAV010000035.1:0-3762 GCF_020137645.1 Campylobacter sp. RM12637 | reverse complement strand
AAAATCAAAGCACTAAAAATAGCGAAGAATTAAATAATAAAAGTAAAAAGAAAAATCCAAGAAAAAATAAAAGCAAAAATCAAGAAATTTCTAAAGAACAAAACGAAGAGCAAAATCAAGAAGAGATTTTAAGTGATGATGAATTAGATGAGTTAGAGCAAGAACTAAATGAGATTTTAAAAGTTTTAGAGTTTTTAAATGATGAAAGTGATGTAGATAATAATAACAATCAAGAAAATACTAAAAATCAGCAAAGTTCAAGCACTCAAACACCACAAATAAATCCTAAAAAACGAGATTTAAAAAATTTTAAAAAACGAATGCAGGATTTTTTTAGCGATAGAGGCGTAGGTGGCGAAAAAGACATAGTAAAAGCCTCACATTCATATAGAAATGACAATATCAAAAAAAGTGAAATAAAAAGGCTTTGCAAGATGATTTGCGAAGGTTTTGGCATAGGAGTAAGCAAAAACGATAAGCATAATTTAGGTTATGAATTAGATGGAATTACAAGCTCTGATATACTTAAAAACGCCTTGCCAAGTGAGTTTGCCTTGCTAAATGACGAGCTAGCCCAAAATCTATTTTTTGCTAAGTTTTGTGAAAAATCCCTTAGCACTTGGCTAAATAAATCAAGTGATAAAGGCAAAATCAGCCCACTAATAATAGCTATTGATAATAGTGGCAGTATGAGTGGAGCTCCTGAAATGGTGGCTAAAACGGTAGGGTATTATCTAATAAATGAATGCAAACAACACAAAAAAGAGTGTATTTTAATTCTAGCTGGAAGTGGAGAGAATATAAAAACATCTAAAAAACACGGATATGATGAATTGCTTTATACCCTATCAAAATACAAAGCTAGTGGGGGTTATGATATAGATTGGGTTTTAAAGGCAAGTTTAAAAAAGGCAAGAGAATACAACAATAAAGCAAACCTATTAGCTATAAGTGATTTTTGTATAGGAGATGTATTTTTAAGAGATATTCAAGATGAGTTAAATGCTGTGAAAAGCTATGCACTTTTTATATCGTTTTTTGGTGGGAATAGGTTTGATGTAGTGGGCTTTCATAAGTATTTTTTATATGATAATTATAATCATACTATAAATGTTTTAGAGCGTAAAGATAGAGAAGAAAAGCTAAAAAGGAAAATAAGATGAAAAAAGTAAAAACAGCAATTGAATTAAAAGCACTTTGTGATGATTTGAGTGCTAATTTATATGATATTGATACGAGTGATATGACCGATATGAGTGAGCTTTTTAAGGATAGCTTAAGGAGTGATTTTAGCTTTATAAATACTTGGGATACTAGCAATGTAAATGATATGAGCTCTATGTTTGAAAACTGCATAAATCTAAACGAAAAGCTAGAAATTGATGTGAGTTCTTTAAGATATACAGATAAGATGTTTTATAATTGCACAAGTTTGGATTTAAAAAATATAAGTTTTAATAATTTTGATGTTTCAAATCTTAGTTCATTAGCTGGAATGTTAGTTGGTTGTATTAATAGAGCTGAGTTTATTACAAGATATCTTAAGCTTAATTTTCTAAATGGTATTTTGCTTCCTAATAATACTTCTGAATTAGAGTTTATCCTAAACGATAACACCATACCGCTAAATCTTATTGATACGAGCAAATTAGCTAATACTAATTTTGCTTTTACACATAGCGATAGGACTGATTTTAAAGGGGTTGAGAGCTGGAGTAATGTAAATTCTTATACTTTTGCTAATTCTAAGGCAAGTGATGAGCTTTTAAAAACTTTAAATATAAAAGCCATTATTGTAAATTTTAAATATAGACCTACAACAAAAGATGAATTAATAGAACTTATAAAAGATGAAAATATTTATCTAGGAGATATTGATACGAGCCTAATAACTGATATGAGTTATTTGTTTTACAGAATTAATCGTAGGAATTTTTCAGGAATTAATAAATGGAATACAAGCAATGTTACAAATATGGCAGGTATGTTTTATGGTTGTATTTATTTTAATGAAAGTCTTAGTCTTGATACGAGAAATGTTACTAATATGGTGGGTATGTTTTATGGTTGCGAAAGTTTTAATCAAAAACTTTATTTTAATACTTCTAATGTAGAGAGTATGAAAACTATGTTTTGTGGATGTAGTAAGTTTAATCAAAAACTTGATTTTGATACTAAAAAAGTGAAATATTTTTCTAGTATGTTTGATAACTGTAGTAGTTGTACTCAAGTTTATGAATTTAATTGTAATAGTATTATAGATTTATCTAGGTGTGTTAATGGGGTTTATTTTACTTTTGAAAATACTTCTGCAAGAATTTTACAAATTGTTTCAGAAAATTAATGTATTTAATAAAACTAAAAAAAAGAGGAATTTAAAACAGGAATTAGAATGATAAAAGTAAAAACAAAAGCAGAACTAAAAGCACTTTGCGATGATTTGAATGCTAATTTACATGATATTGATACTAGCTTAATTACTGATATGAGTGAGCTTTTTAAAGATAGTCTTAGGAGTGATTTTAGCTTTATAAACCATTGGGATACTAGCAATGTTGTTAATATGAACTCTATGTTTGAAAACTGCGTACATCTAAACGAAAAACTTGAAATTGATGTAAGCTCTTTAAGATATGCAAATAAGATGTTTTATGCTTGTAATAATCTTGATTTAAAAAACATTAGCTTAACTAACTTTGATATTTTAAAAGTTTTTGAATGCTATTCTATGATAGATGGATGTGTTAATAAGAGTGAGTTTTTGTTTAGTAATTTAAAATTAAATATTAAAAACGCCATAGTAAGTCCTAAAAATAAAGCCGAATTAATGCTACTTGTATGTGATGAAAGTTTGCCTTTGGCTATGATTGATACTGCAAATATTTATGATTTTAGAAATCTTTTTGCGTATTCAACTAGACAAAATTATGATGGATTATGGGAGTTTAAAAATAAAGCTTTTAAATCAATGTTTTATAAAAGTAATTTTTATAGCGACAAAATAGAGCCAAAAGCTTTTGTAGATATATCACAGCAAACTTTTAAATACTTTCCACAAAACAAAAAAGAACTACAAACTTTAATTGCAAATCCAGCTATCAAGCTTAATGAGATAGATACAGGATTAATTACCGATATGAGTGATTTATTTGGTAATAGGGCTGATTTTACAGGAGTAGGCGAGTGGGATACTAGCAATGTTGTTAGTATGAGTAGGATGTTTGCCAATTGCATTAATTTTAATGAGCCTTTGTATTTTGATACTAGAAATGTTAAAAAAATGAATTATATGTTTGCTAGTTGTAAGAATTTTAATCAAATAATAGATTTTAAAACTCCTAATCTAAAGACTGCTAGGGGGATGTTTTATGGTTGCACAAGGCTTAATAATGATATTAAAATAAATCTTGAAAAAGTAAAAGATGTGAGTAAATTTTTTAAAAACTGCACTCATTTAAACACTTTAATAAAACTTGATTTAAGCAGTGCTACAAATATTAGCGAGATGTTTTCAGGATGCAAAAGACTAACAATAAAACCTGATTTATTGTTAGCTAATAATGTAAGTGATATTAATATTTATAAAAATTGTAAATTTTAATTATATGGACAGAATTTTGATAACTCGTATGCTATAATGCGAAAAATTACAAGAAAGGAGAATAAATGAAAGTTATTTTTTCTTTTATGGGGGGGGGGATTTTACAAGAGATAAAATCACTTAATTTCATTTATTTTATTCAAAACTTCTCATTTATATTC
>NZ_JACGAV010000034.1:0-4177 GCF_020137645.1 Campylobacter sp. RM12637 | reverse complement strand
AAAAATATTTTTTAAAAAAATTGAAAAAAATGAAAATTAGTGAAAAAATTTTAAGTTATTTGAAATGGACTAGTGGCAATTGATTGTTGAAAATACTTGGGAGTTAAGAGTTTGGTGGAGTTTATCGTTATTAGGATTTATAGATGAAGTTTATAATATAAATAATTATAAAAAAACCAAAATTCTATTTCAAATTATTTTAAATAGCTTTATTTTTAGTATTGCAATTAGAAATATAATTTAATTTTAAAGAATTTGAATTTGAAATTTAAATTTTAAATCTAGCAATATCTAAGATTTATTTTAAACTCCTGTTTTAAATTCTTTAAGTACAAACAATAATAGCACCTCGTTTTAACAAGATTTTATTATCATTTTTCAACTCTTTTAAAACCCTTGAAATACTTTCTCTTGAGCTACCTACTACTCTTGCTAATTCTTCGTGAGTGATTTTTAATTCATTATTACTTGCATTATCTTTTATATATTTTAAAACACGATTTGAAAGCGGCATAAAAGCAAAATCTTCTAAAAATTGCATAATTTCACTAAGTCTTTTAGAAATAATGTCTAATTTTAGTTGTTTAAATTCTAAATATTTTTCGCTTAATTCTTCTAAATCTTTGCTAGGAATTACCCAAACATTAGTGTTTTTTACAAACTCAATATTAACATCAAAACTAATATTATTTAGCACGCAAGAAGCTGATAATAAGCAATATTCATCATTTGATAAATTAAAAATATCAATCTTTCTAATGCCATTATCAATAAATATCTTAATACTTCCATCAATTATAAATATAAGCCCTTGACAATCCCATAAATCATCACCTTTTTTATAAGTCTTAAAAAGACCTTTTTCTAAACATTTTTTAATTAGCTCATTATTTGTAAATATAGAATTTAAAAAATCTTCAATCTTTTTCATTGTAACTTTATCACATACATAATTTTTAAAAACTCTTATACTTTATCAAAAAAAGGAATATTATGAGTTTAGATAGAAGAAATTTTTTAAAAATCGCAGGAATTGCTAGTGTAAGCAAGGTTTTTGCGAATACTAATCAAGAAAAAATGGCAAAACTAATTGATTTAAGCCTTTGCGATGGCTGTGCTAATTTAGCAACACCTTTATGCGTAAGTGCTTGTAAATTAAAAAATAAAGATGTTTTTCCTAAACCAATTAGCGAAATACCAAATTATTATCCACAAAAATTTTATGAAGATTATCAAGACAAAAAAGATGAGATTAATAGGCTAAATCCTTATAATTTCATCTATGTTGAAAAATTAAACATAGATAATAAAAATATAAATATCCCAAGACATTGTATGCATTGTGATGACCCAACTTGCCTTAAAATATGTCCTTTTGGAGCAATTAGCAAAGATAATTCAGCGGTTAAAATCAATCCTAATGTTTGTTTTGGTGGAGCAAAATGTAAAGATGTTTGCCCTTGGCACATACCACAACGACAAGCAGGAGTTGGAGTTTATCTTAAAATAGCACCTAAATTAGCAGGTGGTGGAGTTATGTATAAATGCGATTTATGTGCTGATATTAGCATTCCTGCTTGCGTGAGTGCTTGTCCTAAAAACGCAATGATATATGCAAATAAGGAAAAAATAAAATTACTAGCCCTAAAAAAGGCACAAGAATATAAAGATTTAGCCAAAGATGATGGCACATATATTTACGGAGATAAACAAAACGGCGGAACTGCGACTTTTTATGTATCGCCGATTTCATTTGAAAAAATTCAAGAAGCAATAAGCAAAAAACACGCAAACAACACCCAAGGAATAGCACATATGAAAGTAGATATAAATAACAAAATAACCAGTAATGACAAAATTATTAAAAGCGTTTTATTAAGCCCGATTGCAGGTGTTTTAGCAGGTGTTTTACTAAGGAAAAAAAATGAAAATTAAAAGACAAAGTATATTTAATCAAATAACTCATTTAGGAATAATGATTAGTGTTTTTGCGTTGATTTTTAGTGGTATTTTACAAATGCCTGTCGCAAAAAGATATATGATTTATAAATTACCTTTAATGTCTTGGAGTGTGGATTATTATATTAGTTTGATGATTCATTATATTTTTAGTATTAGCTTGATATTTTTTGTATTTTTGCATATTACATATTATATTTTACGCAAAGATTTTTCAATGCTTCCAAAAAAAGGTGATATTAAAAAAAGCATAAAATTAATCTATGCAATAATTTTTAACAAAGAAGAAGAACCTTGCGAAAAATACCTACCAGAACAACGCCTTGCGTATTTAGGACTTGTAATTATTATGGCTGTTTTAATTATTACAGGGCTTATTAAAACTTTAAAAATTTAGCAGGAATTTCAATTAGTGAAAACTCTATATTTTTAGCAGCATTACTACATAATATTGGAATGTTTTTAATGATTTTTTGGATATTTATACATTTATTTGCCTTTGTTTTTAAGACTAATAGAGCACTTTTAGGTGCTATGTTTGGTGGAAAAATTGATGCTAAATATGTATTACAAAGACATGAATTATGGCATGAAGGTGTAAAAGCCGCTAAAAAGGTTTTAAATATGCTATGAGCTTTACTGGAAATAAATTATAAATTTGATTATTTGTTTAGTTGAAATTGATACCGATGAAATATACTTAAGAAAATAAATTTTCATAATATAAAAATAAGAAAAATTAGTAAAAACAAAGGACAATTTTAAGCAAATTTGCAAGTATTAAACAAAGCCAAAAATTATTACTAATTTTACTAAAAAATGCATAAATCATACAATCAAATAAAAATATTATATTTATTTTGTAATACCAAAATATAGTTTTAAGAACTACTAATATTTTAAGATTAAATTAAGTATTTTCAAGTTAGATAACAGGCATAAAAAAGTTTGTCTATTGTATTATTTCGTAGTTATTACTATTATTAAATCTTTAAAAGAAAACTTTAAACAAACATTGATAAATTAAAGCTTATGATGATTTATAAGAATTTAAATTTGCTTAAAATATAGTCTATTATTGTTTTACTTTTAGCTTTGATTTTACTCAAATCTTCAACCAAGAAAAACTTAGAAAATATAAATATATTCAAATAACGTTCAATAATAGAAAAAATAGCGATAGATATTGAAAAAATCGCAAATAATATAAAGATAAAAAATACAAAATTTTCATTAGCTAAATTCTTATTTGAAGTGGCAAAAATTATTGTAATAATAGCGCTAATAAAACCAAAAATAACACTCAAAGCATTGCTAAAAGAAAAGCCATTAATCTTGCTTTTTAAAACATAAAAAGCATTGCAATTAGGACATTTTAGACTAATAAATCCTAAATCTTTTTTATAAGTTAATTTTGAGATTTTACAAGAACAAATATCGCACTTTTTATAAAATATATTTATATTTTTACTAAGATTAATCATAAAATCTTTTAATTTGCTTAACCTAGATTTTTTAATTTCAATTGTTTCACTATTATCAAATAAAACAAATTTTGAAAATATAAACAATTCTAAATAATCATGAATGAATGAAAAAATACTTGCAATAATCAAAAAAGTTAAAAACCATATTGCTACTTGAATAATTCTGCTATTAATAAATTTATCCAATAAAGCAATAGGCACAATAGAAAGCAATGCACAAACCCAACGAGAAATATCCACTAAAGCAGCATCTATCATAACAAAAGACATTTTGTCTTTTAATCTATACAAGGCATTACAATTAGGACATTTTAGACTAATAAATCCTAAATCTTTTTTATAAGTTAATTTTGAGATTTTACAAGAACAAATATCACACTTTTTATTGATAATTTCCACTTTAATTTCCTTGTAACAAAATGTTTTATTTTATATCAGATAATACTTGTGATTTTATCACTAATTTAAATTCTTTTAGTTATATTTAGCTAGTTGTATCTTATTAATATTTGCTTTTTTGCTTCATTTAAAAATAAGAATATTTCTTGATATTTTTTTGCATAATTAATATCAAAATATTTTATTTAATATATTTAATTATGAAAAATAATTCAAATAATTATATTAAAAATAAAAATGTGTATTCTAAACTACAACTCATTTTAATTCTTCTTTTAATTTATTTAAATAATTTGTATAAACATCATTAGAGCAATCACTTATATAATTGT
>NZ_JACGAV010000033.1:0-4361 GCF_020137645.1 Campylobacter sp. RM12637 | reverse complement strand
TTAAAATTAAAGTTTTAATGATTTATCACTTAGCATAAAATCATCAAATTCTTTTTGGCTTACAAACAAATCATTCACTCCATAAGCACTTGCAAGTTTTATCAAAGCTTCATCAGCTTTTGCGTAATCATTATTAGCCATAGCACTGCTAATATCAGCAAAACTTAGCTCGCTAATATCTTTTAGATTACTTATATATTCATTTGTAAAGCTTTCTAAATGAAGTCTATTTTCTATCATTTTTGGCATTATTTCATGATATAAAGCTTCTATTTCTTCTCTTCTTGCTTTCGCCATTTTTGCACTTGCACAAATTGCTAAAAAGCCATTAATAGCTAAATCCAAACTTTGAGAAAATACGACAACTCCAACCGAACAAACTAAAATAGAAATCCCAGTAGCTAAAACATTGCCTACATAAACGCTAAGTTCCCTTTCAAGTGCAAAACCAAATGCAACCATGATAGCCGAAAACAAGCTCTTTAAAATTGTTCTAATAAGTTGTGAGAAGCTTTTAATCTCACCTTTTATAAATTGCCAAATAGCATTAAAGATTGATTTGGCACTATTTCTAAGGCTTGTCCACATAGCTCTTAGATTGCCACCAATATTTTTTAGGCTTTGTGCGGCAAGTCCTACGATAGTATCAATTAATCCAAAACTAGCACCCCTACCAAAACTCTCACTTCCTTTTACAAAAACTTGTTTTAAAAGCCTTTGTAGTCTTATTAAAAAATCTTCGTGGTTATTGTGTAAATACTCATCTCTTAATTCCCATACAACTCCACTTGCAAAAGTGCTTAAAACAACTGTCCCTGCATCACTTAAACCTGTTTGAGTTATATTTATACCTGCTTGTTTTGCTTGTTCTATATATACATTTTTTAAAGCGATTTTTCCATCAGTGTTGGTTTTTTGTCCGTTTTCTTGAATTTCGCCTTTTATATAGCCTGATTTGGTTCTATCGCTACCCTTTTCAAGTTGTTTAAATTTCGTTTCTTTTTCATCTAATTGCTTTTGAATTATTGCTTTTTTATCTTCTGGTGCATTATCTAGATTTTGTCTTATTTGCTTAATTTCATTCTCTGCTCTTTCATAAGTATCGCTATCTACCCTAACTTTAACTCCAGCTTCAAAATACTTATCATAAGTTTTAGAAAAAATACTATCACTAACAGCCTTTAATTGCTCTTCTTTAACTACATTGCCATTTTTATCAACTACTACCACATCTACTAAAGTATGATTTGTCTTAGCGTATTCATCAAGTTTTGGATTAGTTGCTATTCTTTTGATTTCTTCATCGCTAAAATTAGAAGTAACCATTGATTTTTTTAAATCATTATTTGTATTAAAATCTTTATTTTCATATACTTGTTTTATCTCTTTAAGCTCATCTGTTGTATAAGCTCTAGTATCATTTTTATTATAAGCATTTTTAATATTTTGCTTACCTACTTCATAAGCTTCAAACATCTGTCCAAAACCATTTGGATTGCTTCCATGTTGTTTTACTGCTTTTTGCATACTTGTAGTAAGCTTTGAACTTTCCATATAAGCACTATAAGAATCAACATTAAAAATATTTAGTCCAAATCTAGCAAGACTTTGAGTGCCTAACTCTTCTATTAGCTCATCAAAAAATAAATTTTGCGTCATTTTAACTCCTTTAAAAAAGGTGGCATAAAGCCACCTTTTAATTACTTACTTAGTATTTCTTCACCTAAATCTTGAGCATCTTCAACTGCTCTTCTAAATTCTTTATTTACCTTTCCATCTACTGTTAAAACATTAACTTTGCAAATTCCACTAATTGCTTTTACCATATTTACAATAAATTTTAAATACTCTTTTTCTCCATCTGAATATTTTGTATAATCACTTTCTCTTATTACAATTAATTTTAAAGTTTGTAATTCTTTAACTAATTTTTCATCCAATTGATTTATTATCACCAAAGACTGTTCTATAATACTTGAGATAGCATCTGTTGATATTCTTGCTGTTTCCATCTGTTCTTCAGCAATTTCAGCTTGTTTAATATTACTTTTAGCATCTTCAAGAGCTTTCTCACTAGCTTTTGCAAATAACGCACCACCTACTGCAAGCACAGGTGCGGCAACTATTCCACCAAGAACAACCATACCACCTGCCATACCAAATCCACCTGCAGCTAAACTTCCACCACCAAGCCAAGCTAGAGTTGCATTAGTTGCTGCTGCACCACTAAGACTTGCTATTGCTGTTCCTGTTGAAGCACTTGCAAGAAGCCCAACGCTTCCATAAGCTCCAACGCCAGCTAATGCACCAGCACCAAGTGAAGCTATTCCACCACCTGCTAATTCTTTAAAATTTATAATACTTTCTTTTGTAAAAGCAACAAAATCTTCAATATCAAATTTTAAATCGTCTTTTGAAAAATCATTACTTTCAATGTTTTTTATCTTTGTAAAAATATCTATAAACTCACTAAAAGAATTTTCATGGATATGAATTTTTGCCTGACCTAAAATTTCTAATGAATTATTTGCTTTTTTTCTAGAATTATTTAACCTTTCACTTGCATGATTATAAATAAATTCTGCATCTTTATTAAGTTTATTGGCTTCACTTTTATTTCTATAACCATCATAACCTTTTTTTGCTCCGAAAGCTCCTGTTGCAAGTGCAATACCTCCTAAAATAAATGGAACTGCCATTTTAAATCTCCTTAATTAAATTAATTTTATATTTTTTATCTACTTTAAATTTATCTTGTAAAGCATTGCAGACTTTTATATTCTCGTTGTAATATTTAGCCTTACTCATATACTTTTTAAGAAACCTTTCGTAATATTCATCAACCCTACAAACCATAGGACGATTTTCATAAATCCTGCATGTATTATCATCTGCTAGGTGTATACAAACACCATTTAAATTAAATTCTTCTAGTTCTTTTACTCCGTTAATACTCTTGCAGCATAAGCCACATGCAGTGCATGGAAAATTATCTAACATTGCTAAGTTCCTTTGAATATAAATGAGAAGTTTTGAATAAAATTAATGAAGTTAAGTGATTTTAGTTTTTGTAAAATCCCCCCCCCATAAGAGAAAATATAGCTTTCATTTATTCTCCTTTCTTGTAATTTTTCGCATTATAGCATATGAGTTGTCAAAATTATGTCCATATAAAAAATATTTAAAATATTATTAATAAAAATATTGATTTTAAAAGCTTAAACTAAAAACAAAATATAATACTAATTACTGCAAATAAAAAAATATTTTTCTTACTTTGACTATTTGTATTACATATTATTGTCTTGAATATAATAAATTTCTAGGTTATAAAAATAAAAAGATGAATGTATTAAAATAAAATTATATAAATTAAAAAAGGGATTAATAAATATGAAAAATAAATTTCATATGAGCTTAGAATACAACATATGTTTAGCAAAAAGAAATATCGTAGATAATATCTATAAAAGTGCGAGACTTGAGGGAATTAATGTAACTTTTCCACAAGTAGAAGCCATTTATAACGGTGTAAATATAAGTAGCTTAAAGGTGGATGATATTATAACTATTAACAACCTTAAATATGCTTGGTATGTTCTTTTTGATACTATAAGTTATCCTGAAGTTGATTTTGCTTATATTTGTAAAATGAACAAGACTATAGGTGCAAATTTAATCTATCAATCAGGCTACATAAGGCAATTTGATGTGGCTATTGGCGGAACAACTTACAAACCTAAAATGCCATATAAAGAAGAAATTATAGAAGAATTAAACGAAATACAAAAAATCACAAACACTACACAAAGAGCAATAACATTAATGTTATATCTAATGAGAAGACAAATTTTTATTGATGGTAATAAAAGAACAGCTATTTTATGTGCTAATAGAATTTTGATTGAAAATGGAGCAGGTTTAGTAAATATACCTGTTGAGCTTATTAGCGAGTTTAAAGAAAAATTAATTAAATATTATGAAACAAATGAAATGAAAGATATTATGGATTTTACTTATAAAAATTGTATTGATGGATTTAATAGCGTAGAGCCTAGTATTGAAGAAAAGCTTGAGAGTGAAAAAAATGATGAAATGTTTAATCAATACATAGCAAAATCTTATAAAAATAAATTGTTTTAAAGAATATAAGCTTTATTTTAAAAGCTAATATTTATACTTTTAGTCTATTTGATTAAAAACAAAATTACCTAATAATTAAATATATTGCTATTACGATAAGGGTAATTAATAGCTTTGTGTTTTTATTGTTTTCTTTAAATTTAGCTAAATAATTTAAAACTCTTAATCAAATGAGATGTAAAACCAATACTTAATTTAGCAGAGTAAAAAACACTTGC
>NZ_JACGAV010000032.1:0-4646 GCF_020137645.1 Campylobacter sp. RM12637 | reverse complement strand
AAAACTTAAACAGAGCATTTAAGCTAAATGTTCTTTCTAGGTTTTATTTAATTTAATTCTATGTTTATATATAGTTTCTAACCTAGTGTTATTTTATTTATCAATGTTAAGAGTCACAAGCAAGTAATATAAAACAATTTCATAAGCTTGTTAAAGGTAGTTATACTTAATCTCTTTCTTATTACATATATTTAAGTATATATAAGAAAAAGTTTTTAAGCATCACAGCTTAGACGCTTTCCGTCTTGAAGATTAAGATTAATAATTACATAAAAACTTTAGCAAGGAAGTAATGCGTTTTAGTAATACTAAAAACAATAACAATAATGCATGCAAATATATTTCAATTAATACTATTAATTGTAAAAATATTAATAACATTATTAACAAAGGTAAGCTAATAAGAGCAAATGGTGGATGCCTTGGCAGACAAAGGCGATGAAGGACGTACTAGACTGCGATAAGCTACGAGGAGCCGTCAAGGGGCATTAATTCGTAGATTTCCGAATGGGGCAACCCAATACATAGAGATATGTATTACCATATATGGAGCGAACGTTGGGAATTGAAACATCTTAGTACCAACAGGAAAAGAAATCAATAGAGATTACGCTAGTAGCGGCGAGCGAAAGCGTAAGAGGGCAAACCACTAGTTTACTAGTGGGGTTGTAGGACTGCAACAAAGACTAAGCAAAGATAGTAGAACAAGTTGGAAAGCTTGAGCGTAGAGGGTGATACTCCCGTACATAAAATCTTTACTTTACTTAGCAGTATCCTGAGTAGGGCGAGACACGTGAAATCTTGTCTGAAGCTGGGTCGACCACGATCCAACCCTAAATACTAATGTCTGACCGATAGTGTACAAGTACCGTGAGGGAAAGGTGAAAAGAACTGAGGTGATCAGAGTGAAATAGAACCTGAAACCATTTGCTTACAATCATTCAGAGCCCTATGTAGCAATACAGGGTGATGGACTGCCTTTTGCATAATGAGCCTGCGAGTTGTGGTGTCTGGCAAGGTTAAGCTAACGTGAAGCCGTAGCGAAAGCGAGTCTTAATAGGGCGATAAGTCAGATGCTGCAGACCCGAAACGAAGTGATCTATCCATGAGCAGGTTGAAGCTAGTGTAAGAACTAGTGGAGGACCCAACCGACGGCCATTGAAACGGCTCCGGATGACTTGTGGATAGGGGTGAAAGGCCAATCAAACTTCGTGATAGCTGGTTCTCTCCGAAATATATTTAGGTATAGCGTTGTGTAGTAGCTATAAGGGGTAGAGCACTGAATGGGCTAGGGCATACACCAATGTACCAAACCCTATCAAACTCCGAATACTTATAGTGTAATCACAGCAGTCAGGCGGCGAGTGATAAAATCCGTCGTCGAGAGGGGAACAACCCAGACTACCAGCTAAGGTCCCTAAATCTTATTTGAGTGGAAAACGATGTGAAGTTACTTTAACAACCAGGAGGTTGGCTTAGAAGCAGCCATCCTTTAAAGAAAGCGTAATAGCTCACTGGTCTAGTGATTTTGCGCGGAAAATATAACGGGGCTAAAATAAGTACCGAAGCTGTAGACCCAAGCCTAGCTTGGGTGGTAGGAGAGCGTTCTATAGGCGTTGAAGATGTACCGGTAAGGAGCGTTGGAGCGTATAGAAGTGAGCATGCAGGCATGAGTAGCGATAATTAATGTGAGAATCATTAACGCCGTAAACCCAAGGTTTCCTACGCGATGCTCGTCATCGTAGGGTTAGTCGGGTCCTAAGCAAAGTCCGAAAGGGGTATGCGATGGAAAATTGGTTAATATTCCAATACCAACATTATTGTGCGATGGAAGGACGCTTAGGGCTAAGCAAGCTAGCGGATGGAAGTGCTAGTCTAAGGTAGTAGGTTGTTATACAGGCAAATCCGTATAACATTAGACCGAGAACTGAAAGGCTTTCTGAAGTCTTCGGATGGAAGGAAGAATTGCTGATGCCGTCGAGCCAAGAAAAGTTTCTAAGTTTAGATAATGTTGCCCGTACCGTAAACCGACACAGGTGGGTGGGATGAGTATTCTAAGGCGCGTGGAAGAACTCTCTTTAAGGAACTCTGCAAAATAGCACCGTATCTTCGGTATAAGGTGTGGTTAGCCTTGTATTAGGATTTACTCCGAAAGCAAGGAAACTTACAACAAAGAGTCCCTCCCGACTGTTTACCAAAAACACAGCACTCTGCTAACACGTAAGTGGATGTATAGGGTGTGACGCCTGCCCGGTGCTCGAAGGTTAATTGATGGGGTCAGCAGCAATGCGAAGCTCTTGATCGAAGCCCGAGTAAACGGCGGCCGTAACTATAACGGTCCTAAGGTAGCGAAATTCCTTGTCGGTTAAATACCGACCTGCATGAATGGCGTAACGAGATGGGAGCTGTCTCAAAGAGGGATCCAGTGAAATTGTAGTGGAGGTGAAAATTCCTCCTACCCGCGGCAAGACGGAAAGACCCCGTGGACCTTTACTACAGCTTGACACTGCTACTTGGATAAGAATGTGCAGGATAGGTGGGAGGCTTTGAGTTATAGACGCCAGTTTATAATGAGCCATCGTTGAGATACCACTCTTTCTTATTCGGGTAGCTAACTAGCGTGAGTTATCCTCACGTAGGACAATGTCTGGTGGGTAGTTTGACTGGGGCGGTCGCCTCCCAAAAAATAACGGAGGCTTACAAAGGTTGGTTCAAAACGGTTGGAAATCGTTTGTAGAGTATAAAGGCATAAACCAGCTTAACTGCAAGACAAACACGTCAAGCAGAGACGAAAGTCGGTCTTAGTGATCCGGTGGTTCTGTGTGGAAGGGCCATCGCTCAAAGGATAAAAGGTACCCCGGGGATAACAGGCTGATCTCCCCCAAGAGCTCACATCGACGGGGAGGTTTGGCACCTCGATGTCGGCTCATCGCATCCTGGGGCTGGAGCAGGTCCCAAGGGTATGGCTGTTCGCCATTTAAAGCGGTACGCGAGCTGGGTTCAGAACGTCGTGAGACAGTTCGGTCCCTATCTGCCGTGGGCGTAAGAAGATTGAAGAGATTTGACCCTAGTACGAGAGGACCGGGTTGAACGAACCACTGGTGTAGCTGTTGTTCTGCCAAGAGCATCGCAGCGTAGCTAAGTTCGGATGTGATAAGAGCTGAAAGCATCTAAGCTCGAAGCCAACTCTAAGATGAATCTTCTCTTAAGGTCGCAGCAAGACTAGCTGCTTGATAGGTTGGGTGTGTAAGTGGTGAAAGCCATTTAGCTGACCAATACTAATAGACCGTCCGCTTACTTTAAATAAGCATTACTTCCTTGCTAAGGTTTTAATTGACTTGTTCTTTTTCCTTATTGCGTCGTCAAGCTCCTTTGATAGACTATCAGTCTTATCTCAGTCGCTTTCCTAGCACTAAGAAAAAATAACTGCGTCACTTTTAGCTTTAAAAAGGTTATTGAATTAGTTTATTACTTGCTTTTAACATTGTTATTTAAGTTTATTAAATACTAATAGATTTAAATAACAATGTCCGTGATTATACAAATGTGGTAACGCCTTGTCCCATCCCGAACCAAGAAGCTAAGCACATTGTGGGTGATGATACTACGCCTTACTGGCATGGGGAAAGTAGCTCGTTGCGGACTTGTTAAAATCTTTTTTAACTCCTTTCTTTTTAATAATAATTGATTTTTATATACATATTTTTAGATTTAATTTTTTATTATATTTTTTAATTGTAGAAACGGGATAGGGCTAAAAGGTAAGTTTTTATTGTTGCTTTCTTTTTTAGCTTTGTTTGGGTTTTTAAAACCTTTACTTTAAATAATTTGCTTAATTATGTTTTTTAGTATGAGATTATAAAAATAGATATTTTAAATGATACTTATACAATATAGCTCTTACTTTTTATATAGGTTTTTTATTTGCTTTAAGTAGTTTTAGTATATGCTAGAAGTATTTATAAGTTATATGTTTAAAATATTTATATGAGTATGCTTATTTAATTTAATTAGCTTTATATGTTTAAAGAATTATGTATTTAATAAGCTTAGATGATTAATTGTTTTTTAGGTAGTTAAAGTTAAATCAATATTAGAATAATATTTAGACGTAAGCCATAATCTCATATGAAAACATCATTAAGGTAATATGAGTGGTTGAAAAATAATATTGGTAGTGAAGGATGTAATTAAATATTATTTTTTCCAATTTTAATTAAGTAATATTATTGGCAGCAAATTTCTTATTTATGCTATCAAATCTTTATCTTTAATAAGCAATATTAGTAGTAAATGAGGTGTTTATTAAATAGAGTTTATTTAAGATAAAGTTTTTAAAAAACGAAGTTTCTGTAAAAGAAGTTTTTAAAAATTAAGCTTATATAAAATTTGGATTTAAATTCTTTTGCAGTAATTAGGGCTTAGATTGTTTTTAGAAGATAAGTAATTAATACTAAAGTATTTTTATGCTAAGTTTAATTAGTGATTTAAAGTAATAAAAATTAAACTTAATTAAATACCTTAGAGTAAGTTAATACCTAAGCTTATTAAGTAATTAAATTAATTAGATTTATTGATTATATAAAAGTATTTATTACACATATAAAACATAATTAGGATATGAGTTTTTAGTGTTGGGGGGGGGT
>NZ_JACGAV010000031.1:0-5121 GCF_020137645.1 Campylobacter sp. RM12637 | reverse complement strand
AAAATTTTTTTAAAAAAATTAAGAATTTAAAAAAGCATTCTAAATTCTTAATTTTAAATTCTACTAGCGGTATTTAATTCATAAATACTCTGCTAGAAATACCCCCCCCCTATCTCGTGTAACATAGAGCGAACGCAATTTCTACCATCTTCTTTTGCTTTATATAAATAAGCATCAGCAGCTTTTAATACTGATTCAAAATCTCTATTATCAGCATTTCTACAAGCTACACCAATACTTGTGCTACCTTTCCAAATCACTTTTTTATGTTCGTCTAATACTTCTATACCATTTACTACTGCGTGTAAAGCATTTGCAATTGCCACTGCTTCATCTAAAGAATATTTTTGTAATATTACTAAAAATTCATCACCACCTAAACGACAAAAGTGTATGCTATCTCTATCGTTATACTTATATTTATTACATAATTCATTAGTATCAAAAAAATATTTAACAGCATTTGAAAATTGTTTTAAAACCAAATCTCCTGCATGGTGTCCATAAGTATCATTAACTTCTTTAAACTTATCTAAATCTAATTGAATAATAGCACAGGTTGGGTCTTGATATTCATTCCATATATTATTTAATACAAACATAGCCTGTCGTCTATTAAACAATCCTGTTAATTCATCTGTAATTGATTTTTTCTTATTTTCTTGAATTTGTTCTTGCAGTTGTTTTTCTTTTTTGTTAAGACTTGATTTAATATCTGCTTCAATTTCTAATAATTTCTCGTTTCTAATCTCATAAATTTTTAAAAGATTTGATAAGGTAATAGTTAGAATTTCTATATTTTTATCCATCTTTTCATTTATCATCTCAAATGCTCTTTGAGGACTATTACCAGCTTCTATAAATTTAATTTGTTTAGCTATTTTATAATCTTCTCCAACTATATGAAAAATCAGCCAATTTTTAACAAAATAAGCCAAGTTAATTGCAAGTTCTTTTTGATATACCATATCATCTTCACTATTTTGCTTTAACACTGCATCTCTCATCTTACCTAATTGTGATATACACTGCGAGTGAATATCTCTGTGGGTTTCTACATATTTTGTATATATAGCCATACTTTTCATATAATCTTCTTCATTTTTAAAATGCCAAGCAATATGACTTAAAACCACTTGAAATACAGATTCAAATTCTTTATAACCACTATTAGCTGCTTCAAATACTTGCTCTATTAATTCAAAGAACATTTTATGTTCTTCATCAACCACATCAATACCTATTTCTAATTCAGGCCCCCAGCCTTTTATATATTCTTGAATTGTTGCTTTTTTACTTTCACTACTCATATATTACTCTATTTCTTCCTGAATTTTTTGCTTTATATAACTTAGCATCAGCGTTTTTAAAGGCTTTTATTTTATCATCTTCTACCATTTCAACTCCAATACTAATAGTAACTTTTATAATTTTTTCATTAAATTTAAATATTTCTTTTTCTATATTTTCTCTTATATTATCTAATTTTGTTACACAATTTTTAAAGTCTTGATTTTTATATACGATTACAAATTCTTCTCCGCCAAATCTATAAACTTTATCTACATTAGCTTTTAATATCTTAGCTACATTTTTTAATATAAAATCACCAGCATCATGACCATAAGTATCATTAACTTTTTTAAAAAAATCTATATCACATACCGCTATTACATCATTAGCAATAAGCCTAGTTCTATCATAAGCTCTTCTATTTAAAACTTGAGTTAAAGCATCAAAAAATGCTAATTTATACCCTTCAAGAAATATAGAAATTAAAAATATTAAAGAAGCAAATTCAAAAAACCCAACATCTGTTTTTTCAAGAGTTTTAAAAAACATAAATTCAAAATAAGCTCCAATATACGCAAAAATTAATGTTTTTTCAAAAAATATAAAAAATCTTAATATCAATAAATACACTAAAAATACTAGAAAAAACACTAAGCCTAAATCAGTGATAAAAGAATTTGAAAATAAAAATTTATTAGTAGAATTTAATGCAAAGCTAGTATTTTGAGATAAAAATATACCTAATACTATGTATAAAATAAAAACAAAACTAATAGGTAATAAGCATTTTATAGTATCATACTCTTTTTTTAAAGATACTAAAAGCGCAAAAGCAAAAGGCATAAACAAACTTACATAAATATGGGTTTGATAATTTGCTGAAAATAAATAAATCATTTTAGAACTTATTAATAAAATACATACCGATATTATGTTGTATTTTTTAAAGTAAAGTGCAATAATAAGTGCTAATATCTCTAAAATAAAAGTAGCACTAGGCAAAGAAATTATTAATTCACTTAAAAATGAGTTCATTGATTGTAGAGCCTTTTGTAAATTTTAAAGAAACGATTATATAAAAAAAGGATAAAAAATGGTAGAAATCAAATCTCTTACTATGAGATACCCTACGGGATTATTATTTGAAAATGTAAATTTAAGCTTAAAAAGAGGCGAAAAATATGGACTTATCGGTGCAAACGGGGCTGGAAAATCAACATTTTTAAAAATTATAGCAGGAGAACTTGAAGCAACTAGCGGAGAAGTTAGTTTTGAAAATGGCGTAAGATACGGCGTGTTAGAGCAAAATCAATTTGCGTATGAAGAATTTAGTTTAAAAGATGCAGTTTTATATGGAAACAAAAGACTTTATAATGCAGTAAAAGAAAAAAAAAATATATATGCAACTTGCACAGATTATACCGATGAAATAAATAATCGCTTAAGCGAACTTGAAATGATTTGTGCAGAAGAAGACCCAAATTATGAATACGATACTAGATGTGAAAAAATATTAAGCTCTTTAAATCTTCATAATTATGATGAACTTATGAAAAATGTTCAAACAAGTGATAAATTTAAAGTTCTAATCGCACAGGTATTATTTGCTAAACCTGATGTGTTATTTTTAGATGAGCCTACGAATAACCTTGATTTAGACGCTATTAATTGGCTAGAAAATGAACTAAAACGCCACGATGGAACAATGGTTGTAATTTCTCACGATAGATTTTTCTTAAATAGTATTTGCACAAGAATGCTTGATGTAGATTTCAAACAAATTCGTGAATTTGCAGGAAATTACGATGATTGGTATATGCAAAGCACACTTATTAAAAGACAAAAAGAAGCAAGTCTTGCTAAGAATTTAAAAGAAAAAGAAGCTTTAGAAAAATTTATAGCTCGTTTTAGCGCAAATGCTTCTAAAGCAAGACAAGCAACAAGTCGTGCAAAAAACTTAGCAAAACTTGATGTAAGCGAAATAGAGATTTCAAGTAGGCGTGACCCATCAATTTTATTTAGATGTAATAGAGAAATTGGTAATGAAGTTTTAGAGCTAAACAATATAAGTAAGGCTTATGATAAGCAACTATTTAAAAACTTAAATCTTAAAGTAAATAAAGGCGATAAAATAGCAATAATTGGAGCAAGTGGAGCCGGAAAAAGCACATTAGCAAAGATTATAATGAATGAAATTTCTCCTGATAATGGAGAAGTAAAAATGGGTGCTACAATTGAACCTAGTTACTTCCCACAAGATACCTCAAGTAAAATTTGTGAAAATTTGAAACTATATGACTATTTAATTAGCGAAAAACATAAAGATATTGATGAAATTCGCAAATGCTTAGGTAGAATGCTCTTTAGCGGAACCGATCAAGAAAAAATGGCAAAAGATTTAAGCGGTGGTGAAAAGCACAGATTGATGTTGAGTAAAATTATGCTTGAAAGGGGTAATTTTATCTTACTTGATGAGCCAAATAACCATCTTGACCTTGAAGCTATTATTTCTCTTGGTGAAGCACTTTATGAATACGATGGAGTAGCAATTTGTATAAGCCACGATAGGGAATTAATCAATTCTTATGCAAATAGAATTTGGTATTTAAACAATGGTGAGCTTATTGATTTTGTTGGCACGTATGAAGAGTTTTTATTAAAATATGGGGAGGGCAAATGACATTTAAGGTGGAGTATTCGGCAGGTTTTGGTAATTTTAGTCAAAATCATATGGGTTTTGGGCCTACTATTTATATTGAAGAAATTATTAACTATGAGAGCAATAAGGATTATTTTGATTATGTTGATTTCTTTTTAAAGTATTCAAAAAAAGATGATACATTCTTTCAAATTAAATTACTTGAAGATAGAGAATTAAGTGAAAATGAAAAATTGTCTAAGAAAAAGTATTTAATGCTAAGAGATGCAATGTGTGAATGGGCTAAAAACAACACTCAAGATGAAGAGATAGAATTAGAAAAAAATTATCATCAAGGAGATTAAAAATCTCCTTTCGCTTAATTTAAATTCTAAAAAAAATAATATTAAGTTTTATACACAAAATATCTAGTAATGATTACTATGCAATATTCTTATATAAATAATTACAATAATTCAAACTTTAGCATTATAAAAATCTAAGTTGATTGTAAAATATTGCTACAAAATTATGTTTTTATATTTTAATTTTTATACTTATTTAATTTCAATATCTAATTTTATTTGTGATTATTCCAAAAAATATACCATTGGCATTTAATAATAAAACTACAACATTTATGAATATGGTTAAAAAATAATACTTAAATAATTAGCGAAAAATACAAGGTGGTACGCTAGGTAGGAGTCGAACCCACAACCTACAGATCCGAAGTCTGTTGCTCTATCCATTGAGCTACTAACGCAACAAAACTAAAATATGATTTTTTAAAAAAGTGGGGTGAGTGATGGGAATCGAACCCACGACCCTCAGGACCACAATCTGATGCTCTAACCGACTGAGCTACACTCACCATAAATGAAATAATAAAGAAGTGGTCGGGGTGAAAGGATTCGAACCTTCGGCCCCTTGGTCCCAAACCAAGTGCGCTAACCAGACTGCGCTACACCCCGAAAATGTTTTATAAGAAAGGTCGCATTATATATTAACTTTTTTAAAATGTCAAGAAAAAAATAATTTATTCACAAAATATTGCTAAAATTATACACAATGACCCCGTAACTCAGTGGTAGAGTGTTACCTTGACATGGTAAAAGTCGTTGGTTCAAGTCCAATCGGGGTCACCATTTTAATTATTCTTTTTTGATTATTCTTTTTATAAAATATAT
>NZ_JACGAV010000030.1:0-7733 GCF_020137645.1 Campylobacter sp. RM12637 | reverse complement strand
ATCCATCAAAATATAATTACAAAGGAAGCTTAAACAATCTTAAATCATACTTAGATAATTTTTATAAACTCAATAAAATCACTTGCATTATATTATTCGGCGATACTAGGCCAATTCATGAAATAGCAATTAATTTAGCTAAAAAATTAAATATAAAAATATATGTATTTGAAGAAGGATATTTAAGGCCAAATTATATTACTTGCGAAATGACTGGCGTTAATGCAAACTCACTTATGAGTAAAAATAAAAATGATTATAAAAAACTAAATACTTATAAAGAAAACTCAAAACTATTTAAGTCAAGTTTTAAAATAATGGCTTTTTATGCTTTAATGTATTATACATTTAGCATTATATTTCAAGTATTTTATAATAACAAAAACTATCATAGACCACTAAATATAATGGAGCTTTTTAGATGGTTTAGACATTTTTATAGAAAAGCTAAATATTCAATTTTAGAAAAAAATGTAGATAATCTAGCTAAAAAATATTCCAAAAAATACTTTTTAGCAGTTCTTCAAGTGCATAACGATAGTCAAATAAAAAAGCATTTTAAAGACAAGGGTATGAAAAAATTCATAGTTAAAACCATAAAATCATTTGCCAAAAATAGAGCGAATAATAATGTTTTGATATTTAAACACCACCCATTAGATATTGCATATACTGATTATTCAAATATTATAAATGAACTTACCAAAAGACTTGGTATAAGTGATAAGGTATTTTATATTCATCGTGGAAATATCCCAAATCTTTTAAAAAATGCTAAAGGCTGTATATGTATAAATAGCACGGTGGGAATGCAAGCACTTTATCATAATTGCCCTACTATAGTATTGGGTAATGCAATTTATAATATAGATGGTTTAGTCTATAAAAATGACCTTGATAGCTTTTGGCAAAATGCTCATAATTTTGTAAGCGATTATGATTTATATATTAGATTTAAAGAATATTTATTAAAAAACAATCAATATAATGCAAATTTTTACTTAAATTTCAAAGAATTTGAAATAGGAAATTAAATGTGGCATATAATAAACGCGCTTATTTTAAGAGAGCTTAAAACTAGATTTGGTAAAAACCCAACTTTAGGTTATGTATGGGTTATACTTGAACCTATGATGCATGTTTTGTTTATGCTAGTAATTTTTACTTTAATTAGAAATAGATTATTACCACAAGTTCCTTTTAGCTTATTTTTAATAACAGGTATGGTTCCGTTTTTTATGTTTAGAAATATTGTTAATTTTGTAATGAATGGAATTGAAGCTAATAAAAGTTTATTTACTTATAAACCCGTTCGCCCTATTCATGTATTTTTAGCTAGAGCCTTACTAGAAGGTATTTTATATTTTATTATTTTTTGTATTTTAATGATTACAACGGGATTTTTTATAAACTATAATATTATCCCATTTAATATTGTTTATAGTCTTTTAATGTTTATTTGGCTAGTTATTATTGCATTTGCTTTAGGGCTTTTACTAGCTGTTGTTTTTTATGGTAGAGATGTTATAAAAAATATTATAGGTTATGCACTTACTATGATGTATTTTGGTTCTGCTATTATGTTTCCTTTATGGATAGTGCCAAATCAGATGATAGATATTCTAGCTTATAACCCAATCTTGCATATAATTGAACTTTTTAAAGAAAATTATTTTGAAACCTACCCTATAGTAACTCAAATTAATATTGAATACCCTTTAATTTGCACTTTAGTTTTATTATTTTTTAGTCTTGGCTTATATTATAAAAAAAGAGTGGAGCTTGGCACTGCATGATTAGACTTGAAAATATCACAAAATACTTTGTATTAAACAATAAAAAAAAGCATTATATTTTTAAGGATTTAAATTTTACTTTTCCTGATAATTGTTCAATCGGTCTAATGGGAAAAAATGGTGCAGGAAAATCTACAATGCTAAGAATTTTAGGTGGACTTGACATTCCTAATCGTGGTAAAGTAATAATTGATAAGAGTATTTCTTGGCCTGTTGGATTTGCAGGTGGATTTCAAGGAAGCTTGAGTGCTAGAGATAATATCAAATTCATAGCTAGAATCTACGGATATAGTGGAGAAGCTTTAAAAGAAAAAATAGAATATGTAAAAGAATTTGCTGAACTTGGAGATTATTTTGATGAGCCTATTAGAAGCTATTCATCAGGTATGAGAAGTAGAATTTCATTTGGTCTTAGTATGGCTTTTGATTTTGATTATTATCTAATAGATGAAGCAGGAGCAGTTGGCGATCCATCTTTTAGAGAAAAAAGTAGAAAAGTATATGAGGAAAAATTATCAAAATCAAAGGTAATTATGGTTTCACACGATATTAACGAAATAAAAACTTGGTGTGATAAAATAGTTTTTTTAGACAATGGAATAGCCACAATCTATGATGATATAGATGAAGGAATTAATAAATATAAAGAAAGTTGCTAATGAAAAAAAAGATTATAAAATTTATAACAAGCTTTAAAATTATCATAGTTTTAAGCTTAATTTCACTGATTTATTTTGCTTTTATAGCAAGTTCAAAATATGAAAGTACAGCAATAATTGGAGTAAAATCTACAAGCACTACCACTGATACATCTAGTCTAATACCAATAATAGGACTTACAAGTTCATCTAAAGAAGATTTAATGTATCTTAAAGAATATATAAACTCATACGATATGCTAGCAATTTTGCAAAAAGATATAAATATCAAGGCTATGTATGAAGGAAAAATTGATTATGAATTATTTTTGAAAAATCTTGATGTAAAAGAAGATTTTTTAAAATATTATCAAAGTAGAA
This sequence comes from Campylobacter sp. RM12637, assembly GCF_020137645.1. NCBI lineage: Bacteria > Pseudomonadati > Campylobacterota > Epsilonproteobacteria > Campylobacterales > Campylobacteraceae > Campylobacter > Campylobacter sp. RM12637. The sequence continues at coordinate 4,918 of NZ_JACGAV010000030.1, read as the reverse complement.
TAAAGGTAGTTTATGATGATATTACCGGACTTTTAAGTATTAAAATTAACGCATTTTCTCCAGAAGATTCTAAAAAAATAGCCGATACGATACTTAAAGAAAGTGAAAATTTCATAAATGAAATATCACATAAAATCGCAAGAGAGCAAATGAGTTTTGCAAAAGAAGAATTAGAAAAAGCTAGTTTAGAGCTAAGTAAAGCCCAAGATGAAATAAATAAATTTCAAAATACAAATTCTATGTTAGACCCTGTAAGTCAAGCAAAAACCCAATCAGCTATAAAAACACAAATAGAAGAAAAAATAATAGCAAAAGAAGTAGAACTTGCCACATTAAATAGTTACTTAAACTCAAATACTCCACAAGTAAAAGCATTGAAATCAGAATTAGACGCACTAAAATCTCAATTAAAAAAAGAAGCTAATAAATTAACTTCAAAAGATAAAAATGACAAATTAAATTATTTAGCAATTGATTTTAGCAATCTTAGTTTTAAATTAAAATTCGCTGAAGATGCTTATAAATTAGCCCTAGCATCTTATGAAAAATCAAGACTAGAAGCTAATAAAAAGTTAAAACAAGTTATTATAATTTCTTCGCCGGTTTTATCAGAAATTGCAATATATCCAAATGTAATTTATGATGTATTCTCAGTATTTTTTATATTAACATTAGTTTTTGGAATTATTAAATTTACATATTCAATAATAGAGGAGCATAGATATTAATGAAAAAAATATTTTATATATTAGTATTTTCAATATTAGCATTTGCAGTTGATGTAGCAAATATAGCAGTAAATAATACTCAAGAAGAAATATCGCAACAAGTGAATAATAAAACATTTGGAGCACACCTATTCTCAGGTAATTTTAAGCAATTTAGCAAACATATTTATAATCCAGATTATAAAATCGCAATAGGAGATATAATAAATATTAAGCTTTGGGGTGCAGTAGAATTACAACAAAAATCAAGCGTTGATTCTCAAGGAAATATATTTATTCCACAAGTTGGAGTTATTCATTTGTTAGGAGTTAGCAATAAAGATTTAGTAAATATTATTCAAAATAAAGTAAGAAATACCTATAAATCAAATGTATATTCATACGCAGATATGGATACTTACCAAAATATTTCAGTATTTGTTACGGGAAATGTAAATAAACCAGGACTTTATGAAGGGCTTAGCTCGGATTCTTTAATTCAATACATTGATAAAGCAGGTGGAATAAATCTTGAATATGGAAGCTTTAGAAATATTCAAATTCTAAGAAATAATCAACTAATCAAACAAATAGACTTGTATGATTTTTTATTAAATGGCAAATTAGATTATTCTATGTTTAAGAATGGCGATGTAATTTTAGTAAAACAAATCAATGGCTATGCAAGTGCTAGTGGTGATGTATTAAAGCCTTATAGATTTGAATTAGGAGAGAATTTAAAAACATTAAATGATTTAGCTATTTTATCTAATGCAAAACCAACTGCAACAAATGCAATCATAAAAAGTTATGATGAAAATAACAAACTCCGTATAAATGCTTATAAAAAAAGTGAATTTGAAAATGTATATATTAATAATGCCGATGAAGTGGAATTTAGACCAGATTACACAGCGGATAAAATAAACATAAAAATTGAAGGCGAACACAATAGCTTACATTCATTAGTTTTAGATAAAGGAACTACATTGCAAGAAGCTCTTAGTTTATTAAATATGAATGATTTATCTAATAAACAAGCAGTGCAAGTGTATAGAAAAAGCGTAGCAGCTCTTCAAAAAAAATTAATTGAAGCCCAACTAAAAGAGCTAGAAACCTTAGCGCTAACCACAACTTCAGCTACTTCAGAAGAAGCAAAAATTAGAGATAATTGGGGAACTAATATTTTAAAGTTTATTGAAAGAGCTAGAGCAATTGAGCCTAAAGGACAAATCGTAATTGATGATGAGAAATTATATTCTTCAATTGTTCTTGAAAATGATGATGTTATTAATATACCTAGCAAAAATAATTTAGTTGTAATTCAAGGAGAAGTTGCTCTTCCTGGTGCATTTATTCATCAAGATAAATTAAAAATAAAAGATTATATTAAAATGGCTGGGGATTTAAATACTAGAGCTGATAAAAAAAGAATTTTATTAATACATGCTAATGGAAAAGCAGATAAAATAAGCTTAGGAACTTTTAGCAGTGATAAAAATGCTAAAGTCTATGAAGGAGATTCAGTATTAGTATTACCTAAAATTGAAACTTACAACCTTCAAGTAACCGGTGTAATAACTCAGATTTTATACCAAATTGCAGTAGCAACTAAAGTAATTTTAGATATTTAATTTTATGAAAGGAAACACTATGAAAAAATTATTTTTAATTATAGGAGCACCTGGTAGTGGTAAAACTACTGATGCTAGCATAATTGCTAAAAACGAAAACTACACACACTATTCAACAGGCGATTTATTAAGAGCTGAAGTTGCAAGTGGAAGCGAATTAGGAAAACAAATAAACGAGCTTATCTCAAAAGGAAATCTAGTGCCTTTACAAATAGTTGTAAATACAATTATGAGCGCACTTAAAAAAGCTCCAAGTGATGTTATATTAATAGATGGTTACCCAAGAAGCGTTGAACAAATGCACGCACTTGATAATGAATTAGCTAAATCAAACGAAGTAAATCTTAGTGCTGTTATTGAAGTATTTGTAAGCGAACAAGTAGCAAAAGATAGAGTTTTAGGTCGTGCTAGGGGTGCTGATGATAATGAAGAAGTATTTAATAATCGTATGAAAGTATATACCGAGCCTTTAGCTGATATTTTAGATTTTTATAAAGCAAAAAATCTACATATACAAATCAACGGCGAACGCACAATTGAAGAAATTGTTGCAAATATGAGTGAAGAAATTAAGAAAAAAATCTAATCAAGGAGAAAAAAAATGGATATTACAAAAATTAAAAGTGGAAATGCAGAGAAATTAAATGCAGTTATAGAAATTCCTTATGGCTCAAATATTAAATATGAGCTAGATAAAGATAGTGGGGCAATCATGGTTGATAGAGTTATGTATTCGGCTATGTTTTACCCAGCAAATTATGGTTTCGTGCCAAATACACTTGCAGCTGATGGTGATCCTGTTGATGTGCTTGTATTAAATGAATACCCAGTTCAAGCAGGTGCTGTTATTCCTTGCCGTTTAATTGGTGTTTTAATTATGGAAGATGAAAGCGGTATGGATGAAAAATTACTTGCAGTTCCTGTTAGCAAAATTGATCCAAGCTATGATAATATCAAATCTTTAGAAGACCTAGCACCACACAAACTTGCAAAAATCAAAAACTTTTTTGAAACATACAAAGCATTAGAAAAAGGTAAATGGGTAAAAGTTCAAGATTTTAAAGGCATAGCTGAAGCTACAAAAATACTTGAAGAATCAATCAAAAACTATAAATAATGTTAGCAGTCTTTAAAGACTGCTTTTAAATTAATTTTATCAAATGTTCTTATTTCTTATAAAAATTACAAATCATAATAATCTAATTTAAAATATACGAAATCTCATTAATAACACATAAGCAAAAATATTATTATGCTAATTTTGTAAGTGAATACTGATTTTGTTGTTAGTATTATTTATAAATGCGTATATTTTAAATCATTTAGCATCTTATTAATTTTTTATAAAATTATTCATTTTAATATTAATACTCATTAAAAATCATATAATTTAACTATATTTTAAGTTATAATTAAAATTATTTTTAGAATTTGATTTATTTTAGAAATTAACTTAAAACTGCGTTATATTAGAATTGCAAGGAATTTTATAAAGTATATTTTTTTAACTTTATTTTAACACTAGCTAAAACATTAAACCATATTCAAAATCACAAAAATACTAATTTATAGGATTTATATTATATATTTTGTAAAGTTTCATAAAAAATATATATGTTATAAGTGCATGGTTTTATATATTAATTTTTAAGCTTTAAAACTCTATTATACAAAGCTTTAAGTGATTTTTTACAATCAAATATTTTAAAAATTTTGCTATATATAACATACACCCATTACAAATATACTTATAACAACCAATAAAAATATAAAATAATTGAGCTTGAATAATTAAAAAAATAATAATTAAATTAAAAATTCTAATAATTTTGAATATTATAAAAAGATAAAAGCTTGAGCTAGTTGTTACTAGCTCAAGTTATGTATTAAGAGTGGTGGTTTATATTATTAAATTCATCTAAATGTGTTAATTCTTTAGAAGCCGCATCAAATGCAACTGAACCTAGTTTTAGATTAATATAACCTTCTTGAACTTGTGTTGGTTGAGCTATAGTTTCATTAAAGATATCTTTTTGAGTATCTAAAATATCCCCAACATTTACTTTAGTTTCATCTTTAGCTTCAATTTTTTCTTCTTTAATAGTTGGAATACTAATTCCAGCATCATCTCCTAAAATTGCACTTGGGTTAAGGTTAATAAAGTTACCTGCATTGATTTCAAAAGTATGACTAATTGCTGGTTCTCCAACTGGTTTGCAACCTACACAATCAAATACTTCATAATGATATGAGTTGCCTTTTTCACCTGTTAAGCCGATTTCGAATTTACCGCTATCCCAAATTGTAATATTTGTCCAGCTTTCAACCTTACCAGTAGCATCATTAACTAGATTTACTATTAACTCTGAACCTGGTTTTGCAGTTCCTGTAATAACTGGACTTACACTATCAGTTACATAACCATTAATTTTTTCAATAGCACTATTGCTATTTGCTTGATAGTAAATACCTTCGTTAATTGTAATATGGTTATCACTTGCAATAACTTCACTTGGAACAACTACATCTACACTGGTATTATCATTATTAACTACTTCATCCTTAGCTGTATTTAGG
>NZ_JACGAV010000029.1:0-10106 GCF_020137645.1 Campylobacter sp. RM12637 | reverse complement strand
ATATGTTTTAATATTTTTTCTTGTGGAATTTAAATCCTTAGCGAAATTATATAAATTTATAAGATTAATATATTTAAAAATAAACAACCGCAAAAGCAGTTGTTTAAAATAACTTGCCTAAAATAAGGCAAATTATAAATAATAAGCTATTAAAGCACCACCTACTACTAAAGGTATATTATAGAATATAAATGTAGGGATACATACATCTTTTATGTGATCACTTTGATTATCAGCATTAAGCCCAACGGTAATTCCTAAAGTTGCTTCACTAGCAGGGCTACCTGTGTCTCCAACTGCACCAGCACAAGCAATGATGAAAATAATACTTTCAGCACTAAAACCTAAAGCCGTGCAAATTGGCACAAATAAAGTAGCAATAATAGGAACCGTTCCAAACGAACTTCCAATTCCAAGAGTAATTAATAATCCTATACACATCATTCCAAACGCTATTATTAATTTATTAGTAGTAATACTTAAAGTAAAATCAACTATTTCTTTAATAGCTCCTGTGCTTTGTAAAACAGCTCCAAAACCACAAGCAATTAGCATAATAAACGCTACATAACCCATTAAAGAAAATCCACCCAAAAACACTTCATCAATTTTTTTATACTCAACTCCACCGCTTACACAAATAAATAAAAAGCCAAGTAAAGCCGAAAGCGGTAAAGAACCAACAAGTATTTGAGTAGTTAAAGTAATTAATAAACCTATCATTACCATTAGTTCTTTTTTACCAAAACTAATATTATCTAAGTTTTCATATTTTGCTTCAAGCTCTTGATATGCTTTAGGTTTTCTATAATAAATAAACGAAGCAAGAAGACCAAAAAACATTATAAAAAACATAAGCCAAACAACACCAGCAACATCACTTTGAGTAACTTTTACTCCATTATCATTTAGCGATTGAGTAATTATATCTTGGAATATAAGACCAAATCCCACAGGTAAAGTCATATAAGGCGTTGTAAGCCCAAATGTTACCGCACAAGCTACAGCACGCCTGTCAATTTTCAGCTTATTAAATAGACTTAGCATTGGTGGGATTAAAATCGGAATAAATGCTACGTGAATTGGAATTAAATTCTGAGAAAAGCTTGAAATTATAGCTAAAGAAAATAGCAATAAAATTCTTTTATCTGACATCTTTTTACTAATAAAATTAACTAAATAAGCAGTTAAATTAGTCCTAGATACAGCAACCGCTAAAGCACCTACTAAAACATAGCTAAGTGAGGTTTGCAAATTGCCACTCATACCACTTATAAATGTATTCATAATATTTTTTAATACCACTAAAATATTATCATCAAAACTAACACTCATAAGTCCTGCTATTAGTCCAGAAACTAAAATAGCTAAAAATACATTAAATCTTAATAGACATAGTCCAAGCATTATAAAAACGCTTATTAAAACAGGGTTTGTTAACATAAATTTTCCTTTAAATTAATTTTGTTTAAATGTTTAAAAATATAAAAAATAATATGATAAAAAAAGTATTATGAAGTCTCAATGCCCTAAGGCATGATGGAAGAAGAAGCTTGTAAATAAATTGTTTGTTAAGACAAATGATAAAACACTCATTTAAAAACTCCTTTTGTAAAATATTTGCGTTATTCAACCTAAAATATTCTGAAATTTTCCTTAAATATTTTATTTTTTTAGAAAAAATCATTAAAATTATCTAAAATTCAATACACTAAAACCTTAAGGAGTAAATATGAAAAAATTAATAATACTTATATTTTCAATATTTGTTTATGCAAATGAAGCACAAATCGCTCTTGATTTAGCAAAAGTTAATGAATATTTATCAAAAATTAGTGCTTGTAGTAATAATGATTTTAAAGGCTGTGATGAAGCAAATAATATAAATAAAATAACTTATATAAAAGAAGCAAAAGACTATATAAACGATGAATGCAAGGCAAAAAATATGGCAGCTTGTTATACAATTTCTACTTTTAGTGATGATGATTATACGATTTTTAATGCCTTAAGACTTGCTTGTCAAAATCATTTTGAATTAGCTTGCACCAAGCTTGTATTAAATTACGAACAAAACTCAACAAAAGCACTAAAAATCATAAAAGCTCAATGTGATAACGAAAATAATCAAAACTCTTGTTATGCAACTGCTAGATATTATAAAGGATTTTTAGATAAAGAAAACGCTATTAAATACGCTCACATTGCTTGTAACAAAAATTTCTTTAACGCTTGCATATTTGAAGCAAGTGTGCATTTAGAAAATAATGACACGAAAAAAGCATTCAATCTTTTAGAGCAAACTTGCAATAAAGGCTATGAAGAAGCTTGTTTTGCTGGAGCTAATGCTTATTTAAATATGGGTAAATTTAAATTAAGTAAAAAATTCTTAGAAAAATCTTGTAATTTAGGTAATCAAATATCTTGCAAAAAACTAAGTGGTTTTTAATATATTTTGAAATTCTAAAAAAGGATAATAATGCTTGAATTTTGGCAACATTTTTATGAAAATACCAATAGAGTTGCATTTAGCATAGGAATGTTTAAAATACATTATTACGCACTTTGCTACATACTAGCACTGCTTATTGCATTATTTATAGGACAAAAATTTGCTCCACGCTTTGGCTTTAGCAAAAAAGAAATAGAAAATTATTTCGTTTGGATAGAAATAGGCATAATCTTAGGAGCTAGGATAGGATATATTTTAGTTTATAGCGATGATAAATTATATTATTTAAGCAATCCTTGGCAAATGTTTAATCCGTTTGTAAATGGCGAATTTGTAGGAATTGCTGGAATGAGCTATCACGGAGCATTAGTTGGTGCATTAATTACAACTTATCTTTATTCTAAAAAATATAAAAAAAATATGTTTAAAATACTTGATTTAGTAGCATTATCAGTGCCATTAGGGTATATATTTGGAAGAATTGGAAACTTTTTAAATCACGAACTATTTGGCAGAGCAACTGATGTATCTTGGGGCGTTTATGTAGGAGATACCTTAAGACACCCTAGTCAATTATATGAAGCATTCGCTGAAGGTTTAATAATTTTCATTATCATTTACATTTTTTCAAAGAGAATAAAGTTTAACGGGCAATTAATCTGTATTTATGCAATGTCGTATGGGATAGCTAGATTTATTTGTGAATTCTTTAGAGAACCTGATTTTAATTTAGGCTTTATTGCATTAAGCCTATCTATGGGTCAAATTTTGAGTTTAATTATGTTTTGCTTTGCTCTTAGTTTGTATTTTTATTTAAATAAAATTAAAGCTAATCATTAACACGGGGGGGGGTATAATCAAAATTACAATATTTTGATAGTATCAAGATTCAAATCATTTTAAGGAGTAAAGTATGAAAAAACTTTTATTTTTAGGTGCAATTAGTTGCTGTTTATTAGCTGATACAAATATAAATCCAAGCGAACTACCACAAAACATTCAAGACTTTGTAAAAACTCATTTTACAAATGAAAATATAGTTAAAGCTGAAAAAGATTGGGATTCTTATGAAATCAAACTTAGCAATGGAACTGAACTTGATTTTTCTAAATCTGGAGATATTAAAGAAATAGATGGAAAATACTCTCCAATTCCTGATAGCATTATGCAAGATGTTTTAAAACTTGCTAAAGAAAATCAAAAAAATGCGAAATTAATGGAAATTGAAAAAGAATGGAACGGATATAAACTAAAATTTAATAACAATTATAAAGTTTATATAGACAATAACGGAACTATCACAAAAACCGTGCTTGATGATTAAAAACAATAGGAATTTCAATTTGAAATTCCTAAGATTAGGAAAGATATGAAAACACTTAGAAAATTACATTCTTACATTGGAATTTATGCTTGTTGGTTACTTTTTATAATAACCTTTTTTGGAACCATTAGTTATTTTAGAAATGAAATTGATTTTTATATGCAGCCAAAATTGCACGAAAGCAAAACTATCTTAAATAATGATATAAATGGATTAAGTAGTGCTATTAATTACGCACAAGAAAAATATAAAGATTACGATTTTATATCTATCAAAACTCCTAGTTATTATAATAATTTATATGAGATTAATTATTATAATTCTAATTCAACAAAAGGCGAAAGAAAAAGTAATATAAGCTATTTTGATGGAGAAAATATACTAAATAAAACAAGCACTTTAGGAGCTAAATTTTTAACTAGCATTCATTATAAATTATTGCCTATTAATGGTAGTTTTAAAGATTTCTTAGAAGCAATTGTTAGTATTTTTGCAGCTGGGATAATATTTTTATATATAAGTGGGATTTTGATTTGGAATAAAAAGAATTTCAATAAAATTAATGTGAAAAATGATTTAGCAAGATTATTTGATTTTCACATAGTTGCTGGACTTTTTGTGGGTTCATTTTTATTCATCTTAGCACTTAGTGGAATAGGCATAAATTACATTAAAGATATAGAAAAATTATTTACTACAACTACCACTAAACAAGCAAAAACACCAAGTAACGCAAATGCAAATAGTGATAAAAGTTTTATTTTTGATACAAATTTAATTAGCAAGGCTATTAATAATTTAGAAAATACAAAAAATATAACAATTGTTTTAAATAAAAGCACAAAAGAATTTGCAATTACTTTAAATGATGATAAAAATGTAATGCCATCAATTAATACAAAAAGTAATAAAAGCTATGTTTTTGATAGTGAAGCTAATGTAAAACAAACTCCAAAAGAAAGCAAACTAAGTGCATTTTCATCAATTTATGAAATATTTTTTAATATTCATAGAGTTATGTTTGCTGATTTTCAACTTTATTTTATTTTATTTTTATGTGGAATATTTACTTGCTTATTTATATACAAAGCTTTATTATTAGCTAGTAAAAAACATAAAGATAATCTACTTTATAAAGCAATTGCTTATGCAGCGTTTTATCCATCTTTAAATGCTACTGCTATTTATTTTATCGCTAATAAACTTACTCAAAATATGCAAGTAGAACAATTTGCATTTTTAATAAGCTTTATATTAAGCATTATTCTTAGCTATATTTTTGTAAATAAAACTAAAAACCTAATGATAATTAGCTTAATTATTTTATTGGCATTATTAATATCTGATATTTGTATTAGCGGTTTTGTATTTATAACAATGATGTTTGACTTTGTTATATTACTTATAATTTTAGGATTAATTATTAATTTAAGGAGAGCAAATGTTAATAATATTAATTAATTTAATAGGAGCAATCTGCCTTAGTATTGATTATAAAAAAGCAAGTTATATTTTATTTGCAATAGCATTTGTATGTGCCTTATATCTTGATGCAAAACTATATAATTTAATGATATTTTTTAGTTCAATTTTTGCATTTTGTATAATTACAATTTGGGCTAAACACCTATATGATTTAAATAATAAAAACTCTAACATTCGCTAATTTTTAGCGAATGTGGTTTTGGATTAGTTTTTGCTTTATTATTTAAAATCACAAAAGGAAAAATATGAAATTTAGCCAAGATGAGATATTTTCAGCTACTGATGTAGTTCGTAATTTTTCTGCAATTTTAAAAAAAATTGAAGGAAATAAAAAAGTCTTCGTAGTAAAAAATAACAAATTCCAATGTGTTATGCTAAACCTTGCCGAATATGAAAAATTACAAAATGCTTTAGTAATTTTAGAAGCTATTTATAAGGACAAAAAAAATGGCAAGAATTAATATAAAAAATCTCGGGCTAAGTTATCTAATAAGACAAGGAAATGGAGAAAAAGTAGCTTTAATAATGCACGGCTGGGGTGCTAATAAAGAACTAATGGAGCAATTTTTCACAAAATCTTTAAGCAAACATTGTAAGCAAATGATATTTTTAGACTTTGCAGGATTTGGTGGAAGTGATGAGCCAAGTTATGCTTTTAACTCTATTGATTATCTTAATTTGACAAATGAATTTATAAAAGCATTAGATATAAAAGTTGATATTTTGCTAGGTCATTCTTATGGTGGCAAAATTGCTTGTCTAATGGCTAGTAAGAATGATTATGATGCGTTGATTTTATGTGCTAGTGCTGGGTTAAAACTACCAAAAAGCCCTAAAGTAAAGCTAAAAATCTTTCTTGCAAAATGCTTAAATAAATTAGGATTTAAAAATATAAGAAGATTTTTAGCTAGTAAAGATGGTGCTACGCTAAGCCCTATTATGTATGAGACTTTTAAAAATGTAGTTGATGAAGACTATCAAAACGAAATTAGCAAAATCAACACAAAAACCTTGCTATTATGGGGAGAAAGCGACACTGCAACACCACTTAGCATAGCAAATAAAATGCAAGGTTTAATCAAAAACTCAAAACTAATTACCTTTAATGGAAATCATTTTTTCTTTATGCAAAATGATTTAACGCCTTTTATTGATGAGTTTTTTCAAAAAGCTTGAAGAATTAGAAATAATTTATTTTAAAGATTGCTACAAATCTTGCAACGGGCATTGCTGTAATGCAGATAAGCCCTTTAATGTAATAATCCCTATGCTAAAAAGCGAGTATGAATACATTAAAGATAAAACCAATCTAAATCTAGTTGCAAATATTTCTTACAAATTAAAATGCGAAAAAACAATCACTTTATGCTTTGTCAAATGCTCTTATAAAGGCTTATGCACTTTTCGTCCTTTAGCTTGTAAGCTATATCCGTTTTTTGCTTTAGTTAATGATGATGGGGTGGTTTTGGATATAAATGCAATTAGTTTGTATGATTTATTTTATAAAGATTTTTTATCTCATCCTTGCCCTTTAATAAAGTATGATTTTGGTAATTTAAAAGCACAATTTTTATTAAATGTAAAGCAAATCTCAAATGAGCCAATAATAATTTTTATATTTAGAGCATTAGAGCTTTTAGTCAAATACCTTAAACTTTATTTAAAAGATTTATATCTTGATAATTGTGAAAACAAAAAAGAGATTTTGCATAAAAACAATTTCTTAAATGCTTATAAAAACGAAGAATTTAAAAATGAAATAAATGAACTTTATTTAAGATTAAGCCTAAAATATAAAGATAATTTAGATAAATATTTATAAGAATTAAGAAATAAATTCTTAATTCAAATTCTTAGAAATTTCTTAAGTGATAATTCAATCTATCAACTAATATTTGATGTTTGAATAATTCTCCTTCAAACTTTACACTCTTACACTCTAGCATTTTTAAAGATTTCGCTATCATTGAAGCAATACTATCAACAACACCAAACAAAATCGCAATATCATCAAGTCCGCCTAAACGATATATCAAAATCAATCTAAAAGACTTACTAACATCCATTAAAATAGGTTTTTTAGCTAATTTAAAATCAAGCCCACTAGCAATTCCTATTTCATATTTATTAGCTAAATCAAGAAGTTCAGTTAAGCTTAATTTAAGTCCTAAAATATTTGCCGAGCTTATTAAAATACCACTAAAAGTATTTAAAATCTCGCTATCTCCTTCAAGATTTAAGCCAAATTTTTCTTTATAATTTGCTAATAACTTAGCACCTAATTTGTTTTTATTTAATAATTCTGCGTGATTTTTACTTTCAAATTCTAAAAAAGCTGATAATTCATTATTAATATAAATCCCATCATCTCTTACAACAACCTCATCGCCCTTATTAAATCTAGCTAAATCATCATAACACCTTGCTCTTTTAGTTTGTGCGTAAGAACTAGCGAGTGATTGTTCATAAACGCCGTAATTATCCCAAAAATCTCTTTCGCTACAGGCAATACAGCCATGTCCTGCTTGAACTGGCCAAGAAGTTTTAGCATTGAACTTTGTCTTAGGACAATTATTAAAAGTATATGGTCCTTTACACCCTACTTTAAACAAACAAGCACCCGATTTAGCTGCTTCATCTCCAAATTCTTCAACAAATTCCCCACTCTCAAAAGCTATTTTCCTTTCGCACATATCGTGTAAGCATTTTGAATAAGCAAAAGCAGGACGATTATTATCATCTAATGCAGGAGCTTTATCAAAAAACGCAAAATGTAAAATACTAGCAATGATATTGCTCTCACTTGGAGGACAACCAGGAATTAATACAGCATCTTTTAAAATATCTTCAATACTAATAGAATTAGTAGGATTTGGCTTAGCTGCTTGAATACCACCATAAGATGAGCATGAACCTACAGCATAAACACAACTTGCACGATTAGTTAATTCTTTTAATTTATGTAAAGCAGAGTGAGCTGGAGCACCACTTGTATAAAACTCATTACTAGCAATAGCACCTTCAACTACTAATAAAAATGGCTCTTTAATTTCTAATAAATCTTCAGCTAAAAATCCACTAGCTGCCATATAAGTTTCGTGATAGATTAAATCTATAAAATCAAAAATCAAATCATCAAGACCAATACTCTCACTTCTAATAAAGCTCTCACTACAGCCTGTGCATTCGCTAAAATGTAGCCATATTAATTTTAACTTTTTTGCATTGATTTTTTCGTAGATTTCTTTTTCATCAGCTTTCACGCCTAAAGTTTTTAATGTAGATTGAATTTGAGCTAATACATTTGCATTCATAATAATCCTTTATTTAAGCTTAAAATATCAAATTAAATGAATAATAGCGAAATAATTTTTAAAATTAGTAACTTTTCTACTCAAGTTACTAATTTAACTAGCGGTATATTTAAGATATATTTTATATTTACCCCGTTTTAACGGGGATAAATGAGTTTAGTTTGAAATATAAATACTAACTAAACCAAACTTTAAATATTCTTAAAATTATACTTTTTTTTAAATTTTAATAAATTTTTATAAGTCTTAGTTAAAAATATATCTTAAAAAAACATAGACTTTAAATACTTAGTTAGACCTAAATTCTCTAACATTATTATAAGTATTACAATAGGACAAATAAATCTTATAAACAATAACCATATTTTAAATCCAAACTCACCCATATAAGGAATAAATAAAGTTTTAAGTTTATTCACTTCTACGAAAAATCCTACGAAAATACAAGTAATAATCGCTGATAATGGCATTAAAATATTAGAAGTTAAATAATCTAATATATCAAATATACTTTTATCAAAAAATGTAAAAATTGAAGAATATTCATTATTAAAACCTAATATACAAAATATCCCCATAATATAAACAAAAATACCTATATAAATTAGAGCAAGTTTTCTTGAAATTCCAAATTTATTTATTAAATAAAAAGCAAAAGGTTCAATCATTGAAACAGCACTAGTAAGCCCAGCAAAAAGTAGTGCTATAAAAAATGCAATCGCAAGTATATTTCCAATAATTCCAAGATTTGAAAATAAACTCATAAGGCTTACAAATATAAGTCCTGGCCCTTGCTCGCTTGCATTTGCTCCGTATTCAAAAACAAATGTAAATACAATAAGCCCCATCATAATACCAACTAAAATATTTATAAAAATAATTGATAAAGTTGATTTAATCACATTTATATTTTCTGGCAAACTAGCAGCGTAAGTTAAAACCACGCAAACACCCATAGAAAGACTAAAAAAGCTTAGCCCTAAAGCGTCTAAAATTAATTTTATATTAAGTTTATCTTCAACAAATAAAACAGAAAAATCAGGCTTAAACAAAAAGCTAAACGCCTTAACAAATCCATCAAAAGTAAAACTATATAAAAGCATTAAAATTAATAATATAAACAAACTTGGCATCATCCATACATTCATTTTTTCAATGCCACTTTTAATTCCTTTACTAACAACCCAAAAAATCATAAAAAATACTATGCTAAAGCAAATAATTTGAGATAATAAGTCTTTTGTCAATAAATTACCAAATAAATCTCCAGCTTCGCTAACAGAATTTGGTAAAGCAAAAAAACTAGAATAAATGTATTTTAAAATCCAGCCTATTACAACGCTATAAAAACAAACTATTAAAATAGCTCCTATCATAAAAAATCCTGCAAATCCCCAAGCTTTTTTATTAGATTTTGCTAAATCACTAAAAGCATTCACAGCGTCTTTTTGAGTAATTTTACCAATACTAAGCTCTCCTAAAAAAACCATAAAAGCTACTAAAAATGTTAAAACTAAATAAAGCAATATAA
>NZ_JACGAV010000028.1:0-11198 GCF_020137645.1 Campylobacter sp. RM12637 | reverse complement strand
TAGTGGGGGTTTGATAAAAAAGGGCTTTAAGCCCTTTATTTTAAAATGTATATCTAATGGTTGAGTTTATTTCATAATCATTTGTAAGTTTTGTGCCAAAGCTTCTTTCAACACTTAAATTCAATCTTAAATTATCGCTAAATGTATATGCTGTGCCAACGCTTACAAATCCTCTATCGCTAGCTCCTAATTTGCTTTTTACCTTAGCATTTACTCCTTTTATAATATCGCCTATTAAAAGGTCTGCTTCTTTAGTTTGAGTATCAATTACTGCCCCAACACCAGCTCTAAATGTAAAATCATTTACGCTATAACCTGCAAATATTTGTGGTTTAAATATTAATGGAGAGTGAGCATCTACATTTATTTTAAACTTATTAAAGATTTTTAAGCTTGATTCGTATTTGCCGATATATCCAGTGATTATCTCAAGACTTGGTTCAAGATAAAAATTATTATTTACATTAAATCTATATCCACCCTCTGCACTAACTAAGAATGAATTTTGAGATTTAACATCAACAAATTTACTATCATAACTACTTCTTATATATTTTAATACCAAATCAGCAAAATATCCATCATTGTGAATATAACTCAAATACGCTCCTACGCTAGTGTCTTTTGCTCTTACACCTGCATTGATTTTATCATAGCCAAATAGCACACCAGCAAGAATATCAGCATTATTTAAGCTAGTTTTTTTATCTGCACCAATTTGGGTTGAATAATAATTGAAATTATTGTTACCATTGCTAAAACGACCACCATAAATTCTAAACCAAGTCCCAATATCCGCATTTAAACCACGCACTTCACCTAAACGCTTATTCATATTATTGATTTGAACATTTAAAGTGCTTAGAGCTTCTGCTGTTATATCGTCTTTTTTCTCATCTAAAATTGTTGTAGCTATTTGATTTGCTAAGGTTTGTGCTTGTGCTTTTACTTCAGGAGCTGCATTGCTTAAATCTCCATTGTGTGAAGCTGCTAAACTGATTAATGCGTTAGCGTGAGTTTGAGTATTAGCCGTATAAATACCACTTGACATTAACTCTTCTTTAGCTTTTTTGCCTTCTTCTGTATTGTTTGTAATATTTGCTTCAATATTTTCTAATTCTTTTTTTAAGTTTTCTAAATCTTTATTAGCTGTATTTAGTTCTGCTTTAGCTTTTTCAAGGTCTTCACTTGCAGTATCTAAAGCTGTTTTAGCGTTAGCATTGGTCTGTTTAGCTTCTTCAACTTTAGTTTGGGCTTCTACATATACTTTCATTGCTTCTTCAACTTTGGTTTGAGCTTTAGATGTTGCTGTAATATTTTCTTGAATTTTTGTTTCATAATTTTTAGCTTCATTTTGCTTCATTTCCAAATCTGCTTTTAATTTAGTTAAATTTTCGTTTGCGAGTTTGTTGTTTGCAGCAATTTTATCCAAATTATTACTTGCAACCGAATAGTCATAAAGTGCTTGACTTTTTTCACCAGCCAATGGTGCAATAACGTCATCACTCATTTTTACTGCTAAATTTGATTCTTGAACTTTTTTCCAAGCTTCATCAAGTTGCGCTTTTAATGTTTCTTTGTTATCCATTGTATTGTTATATTGTTCTTGTAATTTTTGATGTTCTTGTAACGCATTGTTATAGTTTTTAACTAATTTACTATGATTTTCAATTTCTGTCTGATATTTTAAATTGAGTTTTTCATAATTATCACGCTTTTCTACCAATGTAGTCTGTGCTAGTTCTTGTTCTTTTTGTAATTTTTCAACTTCCAATGTTTTGTTTGATATTTGAGTATTCAGTCCGTTAATTTCAGAATTTAAATTATCTTTTTGAGTATTTAAAGAATTACCTTGATTTACTAAATTAGTATGTTCTCTTTCAGCTTTATTTTTTTCGCTTTCTTTATCTCCTGCTGTTAGTATTGCTGTATCTATAGCTTTTGCAGTTTCTTTAAATGCTTTATCTTTTTCTTTATAATTTGTATCAGCATTATTTACGCTTTCTTGTTTTTGAGTTATTAGAGTATTTTGCTCTTTAATCTTGCTTTCTAACTCTGTTTTTTGACTTAAAAAAGTTTCTAAACTATTACTTAAACTATTTTCTACTGCATATACATTTGTCCCTAGTAGTGCCACTGCACAAACTGATGAAAATAATACTTTTTTCATAATTTCTCCTTATTATAAATTCCATCTAAATATAATATTTTTTTGTAAATTTCATTAGATTATTAGGAAAAAATTATTATAGAATAATAAAATTTATTATTTATTAATTTTAATGATAATATTTTTTGAAGAAAACTCACATTTTAAATCATCAACAACATAAGTTAAATCATCAATTATTTGAGTAAAACCATTTTGAGTTTTTGAGTAATTTTTCTTAGAAAATATATTTTTACATAAAATTATATCTTTTAACAAATCATCATAATACCATTTGCCAAAGAATTTTTCATTAAAGCTTTTTTTGGTATAGCATTCGTTGTTAAAACATATTTTTTCATTGATTTTAAAAGTATTTATGTATTTTCCAAGCGTATATAAATCAAGACTTAAATCACCTTTATTATTCTTTAAAAAACCTTGTCCTTTAAACTTAATAATATCGCTTTTGATAGTTAGATTGATAGTTGTAGTTGGAATTTGCTTAGCACAAGAGCTAAAGAATAGGGCTAAAATTAGCCCTAAGTAAATCTTATTTACCATTTAAAAAATCTCTTAAATTATTCACCATCATTGCCACTAGCCTTGTAACACACTCACAAGCAGTCCAAGCTATGTGTGGGGTGATTATTAGATTTTGCTTTTTACTTATGTTCAATAAAGGATTATCAGCACTCATTGGCTCAACTTCTACAACATCAAGCCCAACGCGGATATTTTTACTATCAATTGCTTTTGCGAGTGCTACTTCATCAATTATCCCGCCACGCCCAAGATTTAGCAAATACGCATTATCTTTCATCATTGTTAGTTCTTTTTCGCTGATTAATTTATATGATTTGTCGTTAAGTGGAGCGTGAATGCTTATAATATCGCTATTTTTTAACAATTCTTCTAAGCTAACTTTTTTAAAATCAGCATTGTTATTATTGCCACTAAGACTTGTATAAATCACATTAGCACCAAACATTTGTGCTATTTTTGCAACTTCTTTTCCAATAGCTCCAAGTCCTATAATTCCCCAAGTTTTGCCTTCTATTGTGTAAATTCTTCTTGAATAATCGCAAAATAATTCGCTCTTAGCCCAATTGCCTTTTTTTGTGTAGTCATTATAATAAAGAGTTTCGTTCATTAATGATAAAAGTAGAGCATAAGTATGTTGAGCCACACTTTTTGTGCTATAACCTGCTACATTTTTAACTACGATATTAAATTCTTTTGCCGCAAGCAAATCAACCGTATTCATACCCGTTGCACTAATTAAAATTAGTTTTAAATCAGGGCAAGCTTGCATAACTTCACGGCTCATTTTGATTTTATTAATCACTGCTACTTCGCATTTTTCTAATCTTTTTACTACTTCATTAGGCGATGATTTTTCATACAATACAACTTCGCCAAATTCTTTAAATGCGTCAATGTTTTCTCCACCTAAGGTGTTTGCGTCTAAAAATACAATTTTCATTCTTTCTCCTTTTTATAAATTAAAGCATTTTTTATCTCATCAAGATTTGTTATAAAACCACGATTAATTAGATTAATAACATCGCTAGATGCAAGGACTAAACTAGCTATTTTGTCAATATGTTTTAAAAACTCATCTTCTTTTATAAAATCACTTATTTTAGTAGGTAAATTGATTTCTTTGTAAAACTTAAGCAATTTTTCATATTCATTATATTTTTTCTCAATTAGTAATTGGACTAAAATACCAAATGCTACTAATTCTCCGTGCAAGAAGTTTTTTTCTATTTCTTTAATATAACTTATCGCATAGCAAGTTGCGTGAGCAAAAGCCCCATTATATTCAATATTAATTGAGCGTGAAACATAACCAGTATTTACTATTATTGACATTACGACATTTTTAAAACTCAAATCATCATTTAAAGATTTTGCATATTCATAGTTTAAATCTACGCACAAATTACTACAAATTTTGCCAAAAGAATTTGAGTAATTTACGCCTATATTATTAGCTTTTGCATATTTTAATTGCAAATCAAATTCGTAAAATTTCGCCATCGTATCGCCAATACCTGCTATTAAATACCTTTTAGGAGCGTTTTTAATAGTTTCTAAATCTATAAAACATTTAAAAGGCGGTTCTTTAAAAAGCGCTAATTCTTTAAACTTTTCATCTTCATAAATAACAGATAGAGCAGATACAGCAGCACAAGTTGCAGCGATTGTTGGTATAGTAATTATTTTTAGATTAAAAGCATTTGCTATGTATTTTGAAGTATCTAAAACCTTACCACCACCAATTGCTAAGACTAAATCAAATTCTAAGCCTTTGCATTCATTTATAATTTTATTAATATCATTAAACGAGCATTCTTTAGTATGCGTTAGATGATAATTGCCACTAATTGCGTATTCTAATTTATCTTTAAATTTCGCAAATGCCGTAACTCCAGCAATAACTAAAATATTTTTATAATTTTGTAATTCTTGTTTTAAATTCTTTTTAATATCAAAATCAACTACAAATGAAGTAAGACTTAGAATTTCTTGCATATTTTTCCTTTATTTAATAATGTGTCCTACGAATTGTGCGTAATTATCTATAATAGTTCCACCTTTTCTAAATCCAAGTCCGCACGCTTCGTAGGCAAAAAATACCCCAGCTTGATAGAACTCGCCATTATATTCGTTAAGTTCTGCAAATTCTTGATAAATAAATCCGTTATTTTCATAATCTCCATTATTTTTTGTAATTATTTCGCCATTTTTGTCCAAAATCGTAACATTTGCACCTTCACGACCAAAAAACGGCTTTTTAACTTGTTTAGCATTTTCAAGTGGTAAAAAGCTAGTTTTTAATAAATATTTATGATTTGGATAAAGCTGCCATAAAATCTCTAAAATAGCCTTGCTTTGAAATAATAATGTATAAGCAGGATTTAGGATAATTGCTTTTTGATTTTTAATTATTTTTGTTAGTAAATGTGCTAATTCGCTTTCTTCAATAGCTATTATTTCCCAAGGAATTAGCATAAAGCAAAACTCATAATTCTCATCAGCTAAAAACACTCCATCTTCGCTAAATTCAACATCTTCAATATAAGCAAACTCGCATTCATATCCAGCGTCTTTTGCCATTTGCATAAGCAATCTTGTAGTTAGCTCTTCTTCAGTATTTTTTACACTTGTAAAAAGTATTTTCCAGCCTTCATATACTTCATCAAAATTACTTACATCTTCATCTAAAGTTGATAAGCGTTTAAAATTATCAACGATTGCTTCGTAAGTGTGATTGAATTGATTGCTTTCATCTAAGTTATTTAGTCTTAATTGCTCAAATTGTAAAATCGCCGTTTCAAAAAGTGCCGTTGGAGTATTTGCATTAAACTCAAGCAATTTAATAGGTAAATTATCAAGCCCACCAGCTAAATCAAAACGCCCATATAAATGCCAATGAACTTCATTTTCCCAAGATAATTTCACAACTTCGTGTAAATTAAAAGGAATGCCAAGTTTATCTAAAAGATTATTATCAATTACATAAGAACCTGCGTTTATAAACATATCATATAGCTCATTGCAAGCGTTATAATAATTATTTGCTTCATCTTCGCTAATTATTATTAATTTATCATCTACATATGATTTTTTATCTTCATTTGTATGCCAAGTAAAACCCATATTTTCTAGCTTTTCAGTGCTTAGTTTTTGAATATTTAAAAATTTCATTTTTCTCCTTTTAATAAAAGCTGATTTTAACAAACATTGATAAAGCTTTTATGATTAATTTTTTTTTGATATTATGAAATGTATTTCGTGGGTGGACGGACACCCTTAAAAGCAGAGTTTTACTCTGCTTATCAAATCTTCATTAAAATCATTTATCAAATCATCTAAAAATCTTTCTAAATTAACTGGGTCTATACTGATATAATAATTTTGATTTAATTTGTAGCTTATGTTAGAAATTTTATTGTTTCTAAGTTTTAATAAATTTTCAAAATGACTCGCGCGATTTCTAAGAATTAAAAATAATTTTAGCAAAGCTCTATTTTTATCAATTAGTGATATTTTTGTCTTTTTGTTATTAAGAAAATAATATTTTTTATTATTCTTATCAAATCTTTTTAAGTCTAAATCTGAAAATATATACTTCTCAATTTTTTCATCTTCAATAATCTTAATTATCGTTCCTAGCGTAAGATTGCTTAATAATTCATCTTTTGTAGGTGTTCTTTTTTTGCTTTTATATAATTTATTTATTTGTTCTTTTATACTTTCATTTTCGTAATCTAAAAGCCAATCATCATTATTAAACTTTTTTGCCAAAATATCATTTAAATAATTTCTTAAAGTTATTTCCAAAATGCCTATTTTTGGGGATAATTTTGAAATTAATTTAAGATTTTTAAAATGCTCGTCTAAGTCTTTATAACTTTGTAATCTTGTATTTGATAAGCACTTTATTAAATCTAATCTAAAATTATTTTTTACACTATCCACAAAATCCCCTTATTTTCGGTATTAAATAAACATTTTAATATAAAAAAATAAAATTGGAACACCTTTTGCTAAAACTTGCTTAGAGAATTTAATTACAAGGATATAAAAATGATGAGATCACTTTGGTCTGGAGTATCAGGTCTTCAGGCACACCAAATAGCAATGGACGTAGAAGGTAATAACATAGCAAACGTTAATACAACAGGCTTTAAGCACTCTCGTGCAAATTTTAGCGACTTGATGAACCAAACAAGCAAAGTTGCAACAGCTCCACAAGGAGAACTAGGTGGTAAAAACCCTATGCAAGTTGGACTTGGAACTCAAATTAACTCAATTACTAAGATTTTTGCTCAAGGAAGTATCCAAACAACAAAGAAAAACACAGACTTAGCTATCCAAGGCGATGGATTTTTCGTAGTAAGCCCTGATGGTGGTAAAACTTATAAATATACAAGAAACGGGGACTTCGTTCGCGATGCTTATGGTAACTTCGTTGATAATAATGGTTATATAGCACAAGGTTGGTTAAGAGATGAAGTTACAGGCGAAGTTGATACGACATCTCCAATTAGAAATATAGTAATAAAACCAGGTCTTACAACTCCTGCAAATCCTACAACATTAGTTAGTTTAAAAGCAAACCTAAATTCAGGTAATAGCATAGGCGATAAAAAAACTCCAATCTATCAGCTAGATAGCAACCACGAATGGACTAATATAAACGGCGATGGTATTAAGGTTGATGCGGGTGTGCATAAAGAAAACGATGTTTCACAAAATAGCTTTATTACAAACAAAAATGGTGAATTACGCTTAAATGAGCGTGGCGTTGATATGGGGGTATTATTCAATGCTAGTGGAGAAAGTCTTGGACTTAGAAAAGGTCAAGGAATTTGGGTTAGTTATGCAGAAGCTAGAACTCAACAATTAACATTGGGTGTAAATGGTAACGCAATTGATAACAATGGTAAATTTGCTACAGCCGCTACATTAAATATAGAAATTAACGGCACTCAAATTAGTGGCAGTGTATCAAATGTAGCTGATATAGCAACTGCTATTAATGGAGTAAGTGGTAAAACAGGCGTAAGAGCTGATATAGTAAATGGAAATAGACTTATTTTAGTAAATGATAATAAGCAAGGCACAACAGCAGCTATGAAGAATATAATTCTAAAAGCTGGAAATGGTGTGGCTCCAGATGGCACAGGTATTCTAGGAAGTGCTATACAACATCATCAACCAAATAATGGTGCAAGTATAGAAGTAATTACTGCTTATCAATATACTTATGATCCAAACCCAACTAATACAGCACACGCATTAAATGCTAATATGGAAAGAACATTTAATACCACAGAAGATTTAAGAGAAGCTATGCAAAAAGATGCAAGGCTTTATGTAAATTACGATGGAAGACAAGTAACTGATGCTAATTGGAATACGGCTGGGACTAAAAATGATGGAGTTGAAATCATAGTAGATGCTAAAGGACAATTCGTTATCAAAAATCCTAAAGGAGACGCATTTAATGCTGATGATGGCGATGTATTTGATATGAGCACAGAAGCAATCAATGAAAGAGCTAGAATTAAATACAATAATCAACCAGGACATGGTTTGGGTGATTGGGATTTATTGGATGCACAAGCTCAAGCTCAATTTATTGAACTTAACGCTGATGTAAGAACTCCGGCAAATGCAAACAACAATGAAGACGACTTCAATATGTTCTTAAGCATTAGCAATCTAACAAATCCGGCAAATAATGTTAATGAAAACGATAAATTTATGAAAACTATGCAAGGTATGCAAGGAGCACTTACAAGTGGAGATGGAATTCGCCAAACTCAAGGGCTTTATATGAGCGCACACAGTTCAAGTATTGATATATTTGACTCACTTGGGACAAAACACTCAATCAAATATGACTTTACAAAAATCGGCTACACAGATGATGGTGGCACAGAGTGGGGAATAGTAATTCAAGTTCCAGAGCCTTGCGAAATCAACATTAGTGGCGAAGGTCCAAAAAATGTCCTAACAGGAACAATTAGATTTAATAGCGATGGTTCATTACAAGGATTTAGCCCAAGTTCAGTAAGCTTTACAGCAAACAACGGCTCAACCCCTAATCAAAACATAGATTTTTATTTCGGTAACCCAAATGATTTTGATGGAATTACAAGTTATGATAGAGAGAGCAATACAAGTGGTATTTCTCAAGATGGTTTTAGTGGTGGGGACTTAAACGGAATTAGAATTGATGAAAGCGGAACAATCATCGGAAGCTTTACAAATGGTAGAAGCTTTGGTCTAGCACAAATTGCGATGGCGACATTTACAAATAACGAAGGTTTAGAAGCTGAAGGCGGCAATGTTTTCACTCAAACATCAAACTCAGGTGAGCCAGTAATCGGAGCTGCTACAACAGGTGGTCGTGGTAAAATCCAAGCAAGTAGCCTTGAAATGTCTAACGTTGATTTAAGTACATCTTTAACAAACTTAATCGTAATTCAAAGGGGTTATCAAGCAAACTCTAAGACAATTACTACAAGTGATCAAATGCTTAACACACTTTTACAATTAAAACAATAATTCTTAGGATTTAAGCTTAGCCTTAAATCCTATTTAAAATTTCAAAATTTTCATTATAATAATTAAAATTTATAAAGGATTTTTATGCTTTTTATTTATTATAAAGACAATTTAAATGTATTAAAACGCACTATTAATATCAATGAAGAAATACCTGAAAATACTTTATGGGTAGATTTGTTTAATTTCAACCTAGATGAGATTGCTTATATAGAAAATAATTTTAATATTAAAATTCCAAACGATGATGAAAAATACAACATAGAAGAAAGTGCGAGATATTGGGAAGAGCAAGATACTATTACTATTAATAATGTGTTTTTAAATAAAGACGCTCTAAATCAAACAACCACTACAAAAGATACGATTACATTTTTACTAAATAAAAAAGTATTATTTACAATCCGTGCTAGAGAAATTCCGACCTTTGCTTCTGTAGAAAACATAATTCTAGCAAATCCAACTCATTATAAAAGTGGCTATGAGATATTAAGCGAGATTTTTGATATGAGAGTGGATAAAGATGGAGATGTGCTAGAGTGGATTGATAAGATTTCAAGATTGCTAAAAACCGAGATTTTAGAGCAAAAAAATGCTCTTGATTATGATTTTTACCTTGCTAAGATTTCAAATCTTCAAGATTTAAATATGCAGATTAGGTATTCGTTGTTTGAGAAGAAAAAGACCTTATCATCACTTATTAAAAGCGATAAAATAGGCGTTCATATTAAAGAGAATTTAGACATAATTTTAAAAGATTTAAATTCTTTAATAGATTTTAGCCTTTCGCAACTTGGGATTTTGGATAATATACAGACGATTTTAACTAGCAAAATTGACATAGAACAAAACAAAATCATAAAGCTTTTTACCATTGTTACCGTTGCTATGATGCCGCCTACTTTAATAGGGACAATTTATGGAATGAACTTTGAGAATATGCCTGAATTAAAATTCCAATATGGGTATTTTATAACCTTGAGCCTAATGATAATCTCTACAATAATACCTATTATATTTTTTAAGAAAAAACGCTGGTTGTAAGGACGGAATTTAAAACAATCATAAATATTTTTTATGCTAGTTTTTTTGATTTTGCTTAGTTTTTATAAAAAAGGTGCTAAGAATAGCACCTTAAAATAATTACAATAAAAATATATCGCTAACATCTAATTTATGTTAAATTATTTATTTTGCTGTGATTTGCAATGCTAATGCAAGTTGGAATTAATATATTTTTATTTTTTATACACTGGCACTAAATCATTTTTGATATGACAATCTCTGCAATATTTTAAATCCATTACAATGCGTAGTTTTTATAAATCAGCTCTTAGACTTCATCATTTGCAAGGCGTTTAATAATATCTAGCGTTAGATTTTTATCTTCTTTACTTGGTTTTTAAAATCTATTTTAAAGCCTTTAAAAATACGGATTATTATTTGTTGTAATTGTTACATTCATATTTGTTACTTTTGTAATCGTTAGTATATTAAATTATCAAGCTTTTAGCGAAATCTCTTAATCTAATTCTTTTAATCTTTTAAATACTGATAAAATCTCTGGTTTGTCTAACTCTTTTTCCATTTTTGCCATAGTTTGACTGACTAATCGTCTTTCTTCTTGGTATTCTTGTGTTTTTAAATTTTTATCTATATATGGATTTTTCACAGCGTTATCAAAATTAAATTCTTTCATCTTAGCTCCTTTGT
The DNA here is from genome assembly GCF_020137645.1 of Campylobacter sp. RM12637. Classification (NCBI taxonomy): domain Bacteria; kingdom Pseudomonadati; phylum Campylobacterota; class Epsilonproteobacteria; order Campylobacterales; family Campylobacteraceae; genus Campylobacter; species Campylobacter sp. RM12637. The sequence goes on along the minus strand of NZ_JACGAV010000028.1, from coordinate 247 downwards.
AATCGTTATCTTATACTAAATATGTTTAATTTATCAAGTTTTAAAGAATTTAAATTAGGAAATTGATTTTTAAATTTAAAAAAGGGAGCGAGTGCTCCCCTTAGGATTATTGCAACAACCTTAGTAATTTTTACTATTGTAATAATCCTAGTCGTTTTTTAAGATAGCTAATGCTATCTTAAAAACTCCTATTATTAACGCAATAATCTTTAATGCGTTTTTAAAGATAGCCGAAGCTATCTTTAAA
>NZ_JACGAV010000027.1:0-12026 GCF_020137645.1 Campylobacter sp. RM12637 | reverse complement strand
AATATTTTAAAATATGTAAATAATTTAAACTCACTACTAGTTTTTCCAGCTTCTTATTTATTAATTGATTGTATTTGTTTTGTATTACTATGTTACATCATTACTTTCTAGCATTATTGTGTTAGAATTAGGTTTGCAATGACAAAGACAAAAGATTAGCGACTATTAAAAGTGGGTTTCAAACCGTGTTGTGATAGAATTAGGTTTGCAATAAGAAAGGTTATGATGCAAGATTTTGGTTTTTCATTGTTTCAAACCGTGTTGTGATAGAATTAGGTTTGCAATAGAAGATTTACAATGAGTAGATTTTTAGTGCCTTTAGTTTCAAACCGTGTTGTGATAGAATTAGGTTTGCAATAGGGTTAATTTATCCGTCTTGAGATTTTGTGGAGCGTTTCAAACCGTGTTGTGATAGAATTAGGTTTGCAATAGCGATGAATTGGGCGAAACAGAAAAAGCTCAAGCTGGTTTCAAACCGTGTTGTGATAGAATTAGGTTTGCAATAAATTTTTAACTCTTGTTTGGTTCGTTCTAGTGGTAGGTTTCAAACCGTGTTGTGATAGAATTAGGTTTGCAATATTTTAAAATATTTGAATGCGATATTTATTATCGGTTTCAAACCGTGTTGTGATAGAATTAGGTTTGCAATATGGTAAAAATTTTAAAGTTAGATTTTGCAGCTATGTTTCAAACCGTGTTGTGATAGAATTAGGTTTGCAATACGACCAAGTGCTTGCATATAATCAGCTGCATTCCAGTTTCAAACCGTGTTGTGATAGAATTAGGTTTGCAATTTGAAACCTTAAGTGAAGGGGAGAAAAGTACAATAGTTTCAAACCGTGTTGTGATAGAATTAGGTTTGCAATAGCAAGGAAAACTTGCTTATATATCAAGTATTTGAGAGTTTTTAAAAAGTAGTGATTTTTCCACTTTTAAAATTCTTTCAAATTTTAGTACTTTAGTGGAAAAATTAAACCTATGTTTAGTTTGTATCACTAAAATTAAAAAGCAAATCTAATTCTATCACAACGAGCGTTTGAAATCATAAGTAGGTAGAAATACCGAAAGGTTAGTAAAATATCGGGCAACTGGCTTAGCCACCCTGATAAACTTTAACACAAACATACTAAATTTATTCCCTATCATCACAATAGTTAAAAAATTCACATTAATTACAAGCATTAAGACTAGCGCTACTATTTGGAAAAACTCCATTATCTAAAAGATTTTTCATATTTTTTACAACTCTTTTAAGCCTAGCAAAATCATTCGGAAAAATATTAAAAACCTTATGTTTTAGATGATTTGATGAGCATAAAATCACTCTTTTGCAAGGCTTAGCATAAGTTTGACTAGCCATTTTTGCGTATGCTAGTAGTTGCATTTTCGCCCCGTTGCTAAGATTTAGATTATCGCTTTGTTTAAACTCAAGCACCACCACCTCATCAACCCCAACAAATAGCATATCACAAACCCCACACAGCTCATTATCTTCTAAATATTGATTTTTATAGGCTTTATATTCGCTTAGTCCAAGTTTAGCAAATGTGCGACTTTTGAAAAGCTCGTCTTGCTTTTTATGAAAATCATTGCCAAAATCTACATGTTTAGGATACTTTGGTGTAATATCGCAAAAATTATAAAAATAAAATATCCTAGGACAAAACACAAACTGCCTAATCAAACTCGCCTTCAAAAGTTCCATGAAATTCCAATCTAAGCTTTTTTATAATAATTACACGAATATTCTACTTTATAATCTATCTTATTTAATTTTAAATTCTCTTCTATAATTTTTTTCTTTTTATAGTGCTCCATTGGATTTATGGTATTTAAAATACCTCTAGCTATACCTTCTAAACATTTTTTATTAATCCCTATTGACATATCATCATCACCCCAACCAGCCTTGTGTCTTGTGCCTGTGCATAAAAATGATATGCTTATATTTTTATTTTGTAAAATTCTAGTAGTACTTTCATAACAAATTGCTTGATTTCCTATAACTTCAAGATTATCACAAATTCCATAGCTATATGTATATCCTTGAAAAATACGCATAGCATTATAAGGATTGCAAATAAAAATTATAACATCAGGTAAATTTAAATAATTTTCAATAGGAGCTATAACAACTCCATAATTTTGCTCTTTAAAGTAGTTTAATTTTGAACGAACATTAAAAGCTGTTTTATCGTCTTTATAAAGCCCCCAACTAGCCCATCTTTGTCCTTTATCATTCAATGTATCAGTTGGATTTATACCTAATACTCTAGGAGCACTTTTGCACTTAAAATCAGCTTCTTTTGCCTTATAAGCAGTTCCCATAGCAGCCATTCTTACCATAGCACAATAATTAAGAGCCTTTGATGGCTCTTTAAAATCAATTTTTTCATATTCTTCTTTTGAATTAATTAATTTAATTCCTATAATTTTATACTTTAAAATTAGTGAAGAATAAAGTGTATTAACAATATCAATATAATTCATATTAGTCCTTATAAAACTCAAAAACTCCAGGAAAAGCAGCATTTATCTTATCTTGCACACCTTTATCTTTAAAACTATTTGCAAAATCAATTGCCCATTTTGCATTTTCATTTTTTGCTTTTACAATAACACCCATAGGAACATTTATCATTTCATTATCTCTTGCTAAATAACTTTTTGGGTCTTTTTTAGCATTACTCATATGAGTAAAAAATACGCAAGCAGCATCTAATTCATCCAATGCTTTTACTGTTTGGGCTTGGTCTAAATCTATTATTTGTATATTTTTAGGATTTTGTACAATATCAATAATTGTAGGATTTTTTACATTTTCATTTAATTTTATAAGCCCTATATTTTCTAAAATTCTAAGTGCAATTTGCATATTCATAGCATCGTTCATTATTACAATTCTTGCATTTTGTGGAATTTCTTCAATATTTTTATATTTTAAAGAATAAAGCCCTATACCCGTATAATAACCATAAGGCTTAACCATCACTAAATCTCCACCCTTACTAGTATTATAATTTTCTATAAATTTTTTATGCTGACCTAATGAAATATCAACTTCTTCACTATTACAAGCCTCAAGGCAAACTGGATTTGCATCAAGTAAAATAAATTCACTTTTATAGCCTTTACTTTCAAAAACAGGCTTAATAGCATCATAAGTTACTTTTGAAATCACAGTTCCACCGACTTTTATGACTTTTTTATCTTCATTTGAACAAGCTATTAGCAAAAATGCTAAAAGCAACAAAATACCTTTAAATATTCTCATTTTTTCTCCTTATTTAAGTTTGTAATAAATAATTTTGCTTATTTTTTCTATTAAAAAAACTATAATTATCAAAATAAAAACTATAAAATACATTATCATCTCATCATATTGTTGATAACCATAAGCAAGTGCAACTGCTCCTAAACCGCCAGCACCAATAGCTCCTGCCATAGCACTCATATTTAGCATATTTACAAGCATTATTGTGTAGTTAGAAATTAAAGTCGGTAAGGATTCAACTAATAAAACCTTAAAAATAATTTGTAAATTTGTAGCACCAAAAGATTTTGCTACTTTTATTAAATCCTTATCAATGGTATTAAACGAATTTAAAGTCATTCTAGCTGCAAAAGGAGTACACGCTAATGTAATTGTAAAAATAGCTGCATTTACACCAATTGAAGTGCCTATAAAAAATTTTGTTATGGGAGTAATTGCTACCATTAAAATAAGGGTGGGAAATGATCTTATTAAATCAGTAAATTTTTCTGCTAAGAAAAATATAATTTTATTGGGCTTTAAACCATCTGGTTTAGTGATAAACATTAAAATTCCAAGTAAAAATCCAAAAAAAACTGAAAAAACAAATGAAAAAAATATCATTTTTAAAGTTACTAAAATTGATGGAATAATTAATATATTCATATATTCAAATAATCTTGTATCACCAAACACTATCATCCTTTTGTTTATAAGTAATATCTAGACTTTTTAATAAATCTAAAAAAGTATTTTTATCAATCTCATTTATTGAAATATTAATTTGCATAGTAGAAGTATTATTAAAATGATGATAATTAGTACTTATAATTTCATAAGGATTATTTAAAATTTTTGATAAATCATAAAATATTTGCGTATACTTTTCATAATTTTTTATATATAAACTAAACTCTAAACCTGATTTATTAAGCCTAAAATCATCATTTAAGAAAAATTCACTGGCACTAAATAGATTAGATATCTCGCCATTTTTTATATAATAAATTTCATCACAAATTGCCCTTACCACATTCATTTCGTGAGTTACTATAATTATTGTTATATTTAGTTTTTCATTTAATTCTTTTAATAGTTTTAATATTGATTCAGTAGTGCCTTCATCAAGTGCTGATGTACATTCATCACATAATAAATACTTAGGCTCTAACGATAAAGCCCTTGCTATTGCTACTCTTTGTTTTTGCCCACCACTTAATTCATTAGGTTTTACATAAAGTTTATCAAAAAGCCCTACTAGTTTTGCAAGTGATTTTACTTTTAAATCAATTATATTTTTATCATATCCCCAACACTGCATAGGTAAAGCAATATTATCATAAACATTTTTTCTTGATATTAAAATATAATTTTGAAATATCATACCTATATTTTTTCTAGCTATTCTTAGTGCTTTTTCATCTAAAGTATTGATTAATTGATTATCTATATAAATTTCACCACTTTGAAATTTTTCTAAGCCATTTATACAAGATAGTAATGTAGATTTTCCTGAGCCACTTTTGCCTAAAATTGCACAGATTTTACCATCATTTATTTTAAAGGATATATTGTTTAAAATTTTATTATTATTGTAAAATTTATTTAAGTTTTTTACAACTATCATTGATTTCCTTACGCCAATTTGTATGCATAACAAAACAAATTATAACAGCAAACAATAAATATGAGATTTACTCATTTTCCCTAATCACTATTTTAAATTCTTTATTTTTTTTCATCGTTTTACTCAAACATACGAAATTTATACTAAGCAATAAAATTTTATAAACAAACAACATTTAAGCTTAAACATATCTAAGCTAAACATACGAAATTTACTAAATACTATCAAAACTAAGTTGCTCTAAATCAGCCTTTTTATAGCCGTGCGTATAGTCTAAATCTATCTCACACCTACACAAAAACGCCTTATCCCCATCATCACAAAGCTTTTTAAAAAGCTCTTTTACCACCTTTATCTCACTTTTGCTAAGCTCTCCATAAAAGACTAATTTTTGGATATTTAAAAGTCCTAAATCCTTTAGCTCTTCAAAAAGCTTTGTTCGTGATTTGTTATCTTCTATATCGTAGCTTACAATATACACGCTCACCACCTAAACACATAAGAATGATAATTATTCGCACCGCACAAAAACCCACTAAGCTTATAAACTTGCCTTTGTATGATGCTTTCAAGACTTAGTTTAGAGTGATTATATGGCAACTTTTTAGCAAGTGAGCTAAAAATCTCATTTGAAATTAACTTTTTACACTCATTAAAATCGCCCTTTAGCTGATGCCTTAGCTTGATAATATTTCTATCAACTAAAAAACTTCTATACTCTTCCATAATGTCCAAAACTAACGATGGCTTAGCACTTCTTAAGCTATGAAGCACTCCAAAATATGGGTTTAACCCTGCGTTTATCACGCTTTTATAAATTATGTTTAAAAGTATTGCGTAGCCGTAATTTAGGGCTTTATTTACATTATCATCTGCATATCTGCCCGTGCGATTTACAAACTCATCTCCTAAAAGCCTTGTTTGTCTAAGATAATCAAAATAAACTTTTGCTGCACTTCCTTCAATGCCAAAAATGCTATCTTTTGTCATTTTATAAGTTTTTAGCTCGTTAATAAATGTTTTTAATTGCTCGGTGGTTTTTTGTTTTAGCAAATTATTTTGCAAATACCTTGAAAAGTATAAAATCGTGGAGCGTTGGTTTTTGATTTTACCTATGATTAGCTCTTTTGCTAAGGCTAGGTCTTTGCCGTTTTGTTCGCTTAAAATCTAATGTTTTATCACATTTACGCTTTTATGCTCGTGTAAAGTGTGTAAAGCTAAATGAGATTTAAAGTCATTAAAAAATATCTTAACCCCACGCACTCCACAAGCATAGGCTAAGTCACTACTTAGTCCTACACCACGAGATTTTATACTTATGGTTTTTAGGTTTTTAAGTGGATATTCTTTGATTAACTCTCCATCTTTTTTAACTACTAATCTAGCCGATTTTAGCCCCAAATACACCCCGTAAGAATTCACTACGAGATGTTTTAGCATATATTATCTTTCATAATTTGTCTATTTGCTTTTGAGGTTTGATTTGTTGTGTATTTTAGCCCTAAAACTTCAAAATTATCACAAATTATACTAGCTTTATAATCCCTTGGCTTACCTAAAAACTCAACTAATTCAACATTTAAACACTCATCACAAAACTTCACCCATTTATCATTTTTATCATTTAATGCACTCTTAAAAATATCTAGATCATATCCTAATTTTGCCTTGTTAAAATGCACTTGCACCGTATGTCTAGCAGCTTCACTAACTATAAAGTCAAGCTTTGAGATTTTTTCTGGTAAATTATTTTTAATGCTTATTTTATAGATTTCTTTAGCATTTTCGCTAAGGTTTAAAATATCTAAAATATCGACTATTTTGAATGGTAAAACATTCTTGCTATGATATTTTATACCCACAATTCTATCTTTATCAAAATAATTTTTTGTAGCTATGTTTTCATTTGCTAAACCTTCATAACCTGTATTTCTACGCACTACAAAACTAGCTGCACTAGCTACACTTAGCGAGTATGTAACACGGCGTTTGTTTCTAGCTCTTTTTATATCTTTTTGATTGCCTGTGTAGAAATTATTTATATAAAGCTTATGGATTTTTTCTACTTCATTTTTAGTTTTTACTTCATTTTTTACTAGAATTGCATAGAACTTTTCTATATTTGCCCCATTATCTTTAGGCTTGATTAACTCACCACTTTTAGCATCAAAAAATATATCTAAAACATCTTTTCTCACACTTGATACCAAAAACTTATCTAAAAATTTAATTTTTTCTAGTGTTTTTATATCTTTTGCCTCAAAACTTGCAAAGATTAAATCAAAAACTTTTTTGGTATTTATAAATGTTTTAGTTTTATTTGGCTTTTTTACCTCATCTAACAAATCAAGCTCTTTTAAAATGCCAAAATGTTTATCACTTAAAGCTTTAGCATTTTCATATCTAAGAGAGTAAATCGTATCTTTAAAAAGTTGTTTTCTTGAGATTTTATCTTGGCTAAGCTCTAAATATTTTAAGCTTTGTATGTTTTTTATCTCGCTTTCTTTTAGATAAATATCGCTAAATTCAAACTTTGGCTCAAGCTCACTTGTTGTTTCGTTTATAGATACGGTTTTGCTATCTTTTGTAGCATTTGCTATATAAAACACCACACTAGCATCTATACAATGGCTATGGCTTGATTGGATTTTTTCTTTTGCTATCTCTGGTAATTTTTCGCCTAATCCACGCCTAATAGCACTTGTTAGCTTACTATCAATAAATTTTACATTAATATCTAAATTTTCATTTTTTGTTAGTGCTTTTTGAACTATTAGCTTAGCAAGGCGTTTTTGAGTGCCGTTGGTTGTGGTTTTTAATTTATCTTGTTCTAATAATTCCAATGCTTTAGCATAAAAGTTTTCTTTAGGCATAAAAAGCGCGTGTCTAAAAGCAATTTGCTCATGATATTTTAGATTTTTATAATTTGTATATTTGTCAGTGTCTATATCTTTTAAAGTATTATTTATAAAGATTTTTAACTCATTTTCATTTGCTACACCGCACTTTTTGTATATATCATTTTTATATTCTTCTTTTAAATCAGTAAAATAAATATACCCATCACTTTTTCTAAGATTTTCGTATGATTTTACTGGAATTAAATTCGCTTCAGAATTATACTCACCTTTGCTTCTTGGCAAGATATGATCATATTCAGCATTTTTTAGATTTAAAGACTCCCCACTATAAGGGCATATTACAAAATGTTCTTTAGGCTTTCTTTTTACTTTAGTTTTTGTAAGCTCTTTTGCCGCAGTTTCAAAAGCAAAGGCATTTTGCTCTATATTTATACTCAATTCTTTAGTATTGCTTAAATCCAAATCACTCACTATCTCATAAGCAAGTCTATCAATATACATTTCAACCCTACCATTTATAAGCCTAGCACTATCCGAGCCAAATACCGAGCACATAGCTTTCTCGCCACTTGTTCTTAGTAAAGTTTGCAATGAGTGTTCCTTGCAAAGCTTATTAAAACCTTTAGTATTATCTAGGATTATATTTGAACTCTGAAGCAGTTGATTTATCATAGTTTTTAGCTTGTCGCTTTTAGCTGTATTTTTAAATATTTCTTGGCTTGTTATTAATTCATAGGCTTTTTTGTATTGCTCTAAAATCTTTTTTAATTCCTTATCATTTGTAGCCTTATTTTCTAACAAAGCATTTTCATCATCTAAAGCCTTGTAAAAGGCATTTTGATAGTGCTTAGCTGTTTCGCTAAGATGAACTAAAAAGCCCTTTAAAGTAGTATTACCTTTAATTTTATTTTCTTTATTATTTATAAACTCTACAAAAACTTTTACATCATTTTCGCTAAATCCACTAGGTTTAGCCCACAAAATACTAAGATGAGTATGTTTAAGGTTATTTTTATAAGGAGTATGGCATCCACAAGGCTTTAAAAGTTTGTTTGACAATACACCTTTTTTAGCCAGCAGCAATTCATCATAATATTTATTTGCAAAGTCTTGTAAGGCATTAAAATCGTTATCATTTAAGCATATTGTATCTTTAAAATATTTTGCGTATTTATCAAAACTTCTAGGATAAAGCTTAATATCTTCTAAATACCCCTTAGATACATCTAAAAATCTTTGAAAAACCACTTTTAATTCATTTTCATCTAACTCATTGTATTCTTTGATAACGCCGTTTTCGTCCATAGTAAGGCTTGAAAAATTAGGATTTTCTAAAATATGTTTTAGGCAAGTTTTTAATCTATCGCTAAGGCTATCTTTTAGCACCAACACATTACAAGTTTGAAGGTGTTTATTATTCATTCTCTCATATGGTGGAATGCTTGTTATCGGATCATTTTTACATAGATATTCATAGCTTGAGTTTTTTAGATTTTCTAACATTGTGCGTTTGTTTTCTAACTCTTTTTCGCCTTGAAAGGTAAGAAATTTTATATTTCTTATGCTTTGTTTTCTTAATTTTTCATCATCAAAAACATCATCAAACTTGTTATTAAAATACCTTCTTAAAACCCTTGTTTGATAATTTGAAATATTACCAATAAGGTTGGCTAACTCATCGGCATTTATATTTAATTTTGAAATTACGCTTTCAAATTCCACACTTTTGCAAAGTTCTTTTATGTCTTGTATATATTTTTCTCTGTGTTTGTTATTTTTAAGCATTTCATTTCTAAGAGCTTCAAACATATCTGTAATAGCTTTTCTATCACTTGCTTTTATATTATAAACAAATTTATCGTTATCATATTTTTGCATTATTAGGCTAGTTTGCTTAGCTAAAAACTCACAAAACTCATCAGTATCATACTCGTTTGCAAAAGTTGAAAGCCTTAATTCATAGTCGTTTTTACTAATGCAGTTTTTAAACTCATAGCCATCAATTTCATTTAGCAATTCTAAGCCCTCATCGCTAATGTCATTTTCAAATTCTATATTTATATAATTAAACCCACGATTTTTAAGTAGTCCATATATTAGCTCAAGTTCGCTTTGGCTTAAATCTTTGATTTTGATTTTATTTAACAATTCATTTAAAAGCCTTCTAGCAAATTTTGACCTTTTTATACCCCTTTTTTGGTGTCTTTTGGAAGTTCTATCTTTTTTCAAAAAATTTATAAAAGATGGGTCAAAAATATAGTTCATAGCCGTTTTATATACAATCTTTCCATCTTTTGTATGTGTTATAAATACTCCATTATTTTTTGCTCCCATATCTATGCCAATATAAGTTTTCATTTTTGTTCCTTTAAATTCATTTGTGTGAGTATATATAAAATATTATAATTTATAAATGTTATGGAATAAATAATAAAATATCGGAGTTATAAAATAATTATCCGATATTTTTCTACTCTTATTAGTGATTTTAAAATCAAAAGTTTTAAAACTAACATTTACCTATACATAAAATATCATGAGTTGAATTAATTTTACTGAAGGGTTATCGGGGTGGCTAAGCCAGTTGCCCGATATTTTACTAACTTTAAAATGATTTCAAACCCTAATATATTGTGATAGAATTAGATTTGCTTTTTAATTTTAGTGATACAAACTAAACATAGGTTTAATTTTTCCATTAAAGTTCTAAAATTTGAAAGAATTTTAAAAGTGGAAAAATCACTACTTTTTAAAAACTCTCAAATACTTAACATACAAACAAGTTTTCCTTGCTATTGCAAACCTAATTCTATCACAACACGGTTTGAAACTTAAAAAACCCATAGGACAAATAAGGATTTTTGAATTGCAAACCTAATTCTATCACAACACGGTTTGAAACTAACTCCTGCAGCGATAAAAAATATCGCAAATATAAATTGCAAACCTAATTCTATCACAACACGGTTTGAAACAAAAACATTGATACTTGTCCTTGTTATTATGAATTATTGCAAACCTAATTCTATCACAACACGGTTTGAAACTTAAAAACAAAAATAAAAAACTTATCGTAATTTTTTATTATAAGCCCAATTCTAATAAAATTTAAATAGAAAAATAAAAACCTATTATTACCAAAATTTTTATTAATGCTTTTTTGCAAAACCTGCTTTTATATCTAAATTATTAAGCTTATTTATGCTTTTTGTTAGATTATTCATTTTATCAGTGCTTAGCTTTGCAATTTTGCCAAGTTTTTCTAATCTTTCTTGCTGTGTTTTTAGCTTATCAAATCCACCTAAGGCTAACTTTAGCCCTAAGCCAAACTGCATATCCATTAAGCTCTCCTTAATATTGTTTATTTATAATGCCCCTGCGATGAGTTAGATGGCTACTAACTCGGGTAAAGGGGTTAAACTGCACTGATATCGCTACTTTGCAGAAAGCCTTAAGCATTAGCCAATGCCGTTTATTCGTTGGTTCCCCAAACGCCACCATTTATTCCCACTTTCTTTCCTGTGTAATAGATGTAACAATAGCTTCATTCTTGCTAGTCTTTTTAATAGCTAAGCGATAATAAGTGCCTAAATGACTAACTACTACTTCAGCCTGTGAATGTGCTTTTGAAAGTGTTTTATTTTTAATGTTTTTTAACATTTGCGGTATCATTGCATAATCATAAGATGTTATATGTTTTCTGTGCTTATGAGTAAAAACATTTTCCAAGCTTACAAATAATGGCAAGTCTTGTCCTAAAATATCACAATTACCTACTTTTAAAAGTTTTCCTTTATAGTTTTGCTCTTTCTCATCATTAAATACCTTTTTTATAGTGTTATAATTGTTTCTAACTTCTTTTATTTGCATTAAACTTTCTTTTATCCTAGTATTAACTGCCTTATGTACCTCGTGAGGTAAGCCTTTTACTTGCTCGTTTAAATACTCTGTTAAGTTTTGGATTTTTTGCTCGTATGATTTTATACCATTTTTAAAGCCATCATCAGGGATATTTAAAAGCGGTGCTTTTTTTCCTGTATAACCCAAATCTCTTGCTTCATCTTTACTTAAAACCTGTGTTTTACACCTACAACCCCAGCTATTCGGTGGATAATTGTTACGCCAACAATAATGCTCCTTAGGTAAAATAAGTCCGTGAAAGGCTTTATGACTATCTCTAGTTCTATTATCCATAATTGCTACATATCTTAAGTAAGGCTTATCGCTAATTAGTTGTTTTTCATATCTTGCAAAGCTATATACTTGTCTTAGGTTTTGATTAAAA
>NZ_JACGAV010000026.1:0-14176 GCF_020137645.1 Campylobacter sp. RM12637 | reverse complement strand
CATACAATCTTGAAAATAAGCTTTTTAGCTTGATTTAGGATTTTTTATATTTGTGTTTTTAGTTTATATATTTGTTTAATTTTGTTATATTTTTTGGCAACACTTTAGGTAACACTTTTAATTAAGGAATAAAATGACAAATAAACAAATCGTATCACTAAAAGCAAAAAGCAAGCGTTATAGAGTTTGTGTTTATCCGAATGTCTATATTTATGTAGGCACTAATAATAGTAAAACTTTTTACGCAAGAATAAAAAATGAAAACAACAAAGATAGTGTAATCAAACTAAATAAATTTAGTGTCAACTATGGTGTAGATGATGCGATAAGTGATTATAATAAACTAATAAGCACGCTTGTGGAAAGTCAAAAATATAAATTTAAAACACTTGATAAATTGTTTTGGCAATTTTTAAAGAATAAAGAAAAAATAATCGCACACAGAACATACGAAAGATATATTAATGCTTTTAAGCTATTTGATGAAATCAAACACGAAAAACCACACGAAATCAAAACTTCAGCAATTATAGAATGCATAAAAACTGACAGCACACAAGAAAAACCACGCCGTGCTTTTTCGTTAATCAATCAATTATACGAGTTTGCTATTTGCAGTGGTGAGAATTTACACTCTCCACTTGCAAGAGTTAGACCTAGCATTTTACTTGGTAAGATAGAAAACAAAAACCATCCAACATTCACGAAATCACAGGACCTAACAAGGCTTTTTAATGTAATTAAAAATTCTAATACTAATCAATTATATAAATACGCTTTAATTTTACAATCTCTAACTGCTCTAAGAACGCAAAACATTAGGGCAATGCGTTGGGAATGGATTAATTTTGATGATGGTGTTTTAGCAATACCAAGCGAACAAATGAAAATCAAAAAGCCTTTTTACTTGCCCTTAAACTCTCAAGCATTAAAAATCTTAAAATCTATTAAAGCTTTTTTAGGTAATTCTAGCGAGTGGGTATTTCCTGCAATTAATTTAACGAAAATTAATCCCTACATCAGTGATAATACTTTAAGAATGATTTTACGCCGTGGTGGCATTACAAATGATGAATTCACACCCCACGGATTTCGTGCAATGTTTAGTACGATAGCTAACGATAATAATTATTCAAGCGAAATTATAGAACTTTGTTTAGCTCACACGGTAGGAGGAGTTCGTGGTATATATGATAGAAGCCACAAGCTAGAAGCTAAAAGGGAATTAATGCAATGGTGGGGAGATTATTTAGAAAAATATATCAAGGATTTTCTATGAATTACGATGAGTGGAATGAAGTAAAAAAGGCGATTAATAATAAAGAAAAAACAAAAATTGTTAAGGTAGGCAAGGTTTATTGGGTTAGCGTTGGTAAAAATATAGGTTGTGAGATTTATGGTAAAGGTTGTGATTTTGTGCGTCCTGTGTTGGTTATAAAAACTTTATTTATTAGTGGCAAAAAGGCATTTTTAGGTGTGCCGTTAAGCTCAAAAACTTACATAAATGATAAATTAAGGTTCGTATTTGCTGATAAAAATGGAGTTTTACAATCTGCTTTAATATCTCAAATTAGAATTTATGATAATAAAAGAGTTATAAATAATTCCAATATAAAAATAAATGGCGATGATTTTTTAAACATTAAAGAAATTGCAAAAAACGAATTATTTTAAATTACCCCGGATACTAAGTCCGGGTAGCCGTTGTCGACCTGTCTTCATCTCGTGAAGTATGAGAGTATTATAATATATGGTGGTTAATAAAGAAATTATCTCACGAATTAGCGTGAGAACCCATTAAGGGCGTAAGCTTTGTAGCTCGTTGGTGTTATCATATCATTAAAATATCATAAAAGCTTTTAACACCACGCATAAAAGATGGGGGATATCGACTACCTAAAAGATAGGGCGACTAAGACATAAGGCTGAAACATTTTAATTATAGTATTTATTTGGTTATTTTGTAATTTGTACTCTAGGCTAATTAATTTCATAAACTCGCAAGCAATTTGTATTAATTTCTATTTTGCGTTTTTCCTTACAGTGAATTTATACATACAAAAATCTCATTTTTGTTAAAAAAGTTCGTTTTGTTATCGTTTAGTTTTGCGTTTTTTAGGGCATTTTCGCTTATTCTTTTGTCTATAAAAGCACGACTTACTCCTAAAAGTTCGCATAAATTATTAACTGTTAAAATGTTTTGCACTTGTTCTATTGAAACCTTGTTTTGTCTATGTAAAAGATTTGATTTTGATTTGCTTTTATTATTTTTGATACAACAAAATAAATAAATATCATCAATTGAAAAAAACACATCTTGAAAATCACTAAATCTTATATGATTTATTTTTTTTGCTTTTATCCAACGCTCAAGAGTATGAAAAGTCACACCCATAAGCTCTCTAGCTTTCGCTGATGATAAAAACAATTGGTTTTCTTTTAGTTTCATTTTAACCCCTTGCCATATACTCTAAAATTTCAAGCATACATCTATCATCTACTGAATGAAAATCTTTATTTTGTAAATACTCTAGCTTCGTTTTAAGCGATTCTTCTGTCACTTTCCCAGCTAAAATACGATAAGCTAATTGATTATTCAGTAACTTCGCACAATCAATAAGCAAAGCTGTGTAATAAAAGCTCTCGTATTTTTCTTGATTGTCCTGTTCGCTTTCGCCTTGCTTTTTGCCTTTTCTTGCTTTGTATTTTGCAGTATTAATTCTGCACCAAGCTAATAAATCTTTTTGCTTATACTTATCATACATTTTATAAATGGTTGCGTCCTTACCACTTCCGTAGTGGGGGCTTTTTGGATTTAGTAATGGATGTAGTTTCATTCTTCATCTCCCCAAACAAAAGTAATATAATCTTGCTCTTTGTTGTATTCATCAATGATTTGCTCTATATATTTTGCTATGTCTTTTGAAGTACAATGCTTTTCTAGCTCGATGGTTTTTTGAATGTTAATAGCTTCGTTATAGCTTGTAAAATTTGTGTCAATTGTTGCATAGTTCAAATCAATATAAAAAATAAAGTTATTTATATAATTAGTTCCTAGTTTTTTTCTTATTTCTTCATTTTTTATATGCAAGAAAACGCAACCGTCAACTAATAAAGCAACACTGAATAAATTACTATACTTATAAAAGTTATTAATTTTTAATTCTAATTCTATTATTTCTTCTAAATCTTTTTTATTAATTAGTTTTACTATTTCTCTCATCTTAAACTCCTTAAAATCTTTAATTCTTTATCTCTTAGTTTGTTTAGGCTACTAGTTGTGTAACTAGTGCCTAAGTTTTCGTTATATCTTGCTAAGCCAAAACGCTTTATAAAAAGCTCTCTAATGCTTATTTCTAAGCAAAAGATAATCATATTTCTTACATTACCAAGGCAATTCATCAGCTCCACCTTGTTGGTAATTGTTGTTTTGGTAATTCTGCTGTGGCTGTTAATAATTATTAGCTTGATTTTGTCTTGGTTGTTGCTGATAATTATTGTTTTGATAATTATTTTGTCTTGGTTGCTGATAGTTATTTTGATAACCACCTTGATTGTTATTTTGATTATCTTGCTTATTATCTAGCATCTCCATATTTTCTATAATCAATACAATTTTACTTCTATTCTGCCCTGTTTGATTGTCTACCCATGTTTGCCGTTGTAAATATCCTTCAACTGCTAGTTTTGAGCCTTTATGTAAGTATTGGTTCATTACTTCAGCCGTGCGATTAAATGCTACTATGTCTAAAAACAATGTTTCTTCTATTCTCTCGCCGTTTTGATTATTTCTAATACGACTTGTTGCGATAGTGTTATTTACTATCGCTGTGCCTGTGCTGCTTGAAGTTTTTAGCTCTATATCTTTTATTAATCTTCCTATGATGATTGTCTTATTCACGCTATCTCCTTAATTCTTATTGTTCTTGTTTCGCTAGTCTTTTTATCACTTTCTAAAATCTCATATCCGTTACGCTCAACTATCGCTTTATAATCAATTGTTTCTCTCGTGCTTATGCTATAAGTTAGCTTTGCTGTAGGCGTTTCGTAAATCGTGCTATCATCAAACTGATAAAAATAGCTTTTAAGCTCTTTTTCACGCTCTCCTAATGCTTTTAATTGCTTTTGCACTTCGCATAATTCATCTGTTTTTATTAGTGCTTGATAATCAATATTTTTGTATCTATAAGTGCTTTCAAACTCTAGCCATTTGCTTTTAATCTCATCTTGCATTGCTAAATCAGGCTCTATGTTTATAAGTTCAATATCAAGTGTGCCATCGTATTTTGGATATGCGATAGCTAAAAGTGCTTTTTTAGCTACGCTTACCATCATTTGATGCTGTATTTGATACATATATCTTAATGGCACTTCGTTTGAGTTTCTATAAGCGATTAGCCCTAATTCACTCACCTTAATTTCTAATATCTCGCCGTTGTCGTACCCATCAAGACTAGCGATAAAGCGTCCGTCGTGTTCGTCTTCGCACACTAAAGGCTTAAAATTACGCTTCAAACTAACATTTATAAAATCTCTAACTTTTGGCTCATATTCTACGCCAAGCTCAACTGCAGGTATGCTTGAAATATCAGGACGCTTTCCACCACCATATCTATAATATGCTTCTTGATAGGCTTTGTGATAACCCACACCAAAAAGCACAGGTGTAATACTCGCACTAAACTTATCTTTGCGATAATCTAACCATTCTTGTGTATTTTGCTCTAAATTAATTATTTTCATATTAACTCCTTAAATTATCTAATATTTTGTGTAATTGCTCAGGTTTTGCATTTTCTAAGCTTTTAAGTTTTTCGCACTTTAGTATTTGTTCTATTGCTACATTTTTTATTTTTGCTAGGTTTTTGATTTCATCAACTAAAGAATTTAAATTCGGATTTTCGCCATTATCTAAACTATCAGGATCATCTTCGCTATCATCAAGACATAATAAAGATGAAACGGCTCTTTTTTTAGCATATGTTGAAGCTGTTCCCCAAATTTGCTCTTTACTCATTCCTTTGTGGTTATAATCAATCTCCACGATAGCATTAGAGCTAATACTCTCGTTTGTTTTTCGTAAAATAGCTGTTGCTTCTAATATGATTTTATTATCAAAATCACCTAAAAATTTTTCGCTAAATGTAAGGGTTGTTTCTAATCCTTCGCTTGCCTTTTTGTAATTTTCTAAAATGCTTTCTATTGTTCTATATTCGTATTTTGCAAACTTATTTTTGGCATCTTTTTTCGCTTTTATCTTTTGCTGAATAGTGCTTAATACTTTTATAATCTCACTCATCTAAATCTCCACAATCAATTCTGTATTTTCTAGTTCTAATAATTGAATTATCAACAACGTGGTGAGTTGAACTAGAAAACTCAACCCCTTCTTTATTGCGATAAAATCTACAATCATCACGGCTTTTATCCCTAAAGCCACTACAAAAGTTAGTAAGATTAAATCTTGCTATGTCTGTTAAATAAAAATCACGCATTTTTTAAATACCTTTCTTTACATTGTTTATCAAAATATTCATCAATGTCTGCAGTTGGTTCAATCTCATTTAAAATAAGAGCTAATGCAAAATCTCTATGCTTTGTTTTTTCTAAATCTTTTGGCTCAATTGCTCTTATTAAATGTTTAATAGCTGTATCTTGCACTTTTAATTTATTTTGTAAAATTTCAAAATCTTTATCTGACACACTTTTCTCCTTTAATTGTATTTTTTATTAAGATTATGAATATTCTAATAATAATCTTAATAAATTATGAAGAATAATAATAGTTATTTCTTAATTTTTACTTAATATTTGCAAAAATCTGATTTTTTTGTTATTATTTTGTATATTTAATTAAGAAAATATGAATTTATTAAGGAGATTTAGGAATGGCAAAAGTTACAGGAGCGAATTTAAAAGTAGATATTGAAAAATTAAAAATATATATAAAAGACTACAAAGTAGAAAAAGGGCTAACAAACAAAGAATTTACCGAACTACTAAATGATAATGGGTGTGATGTTAAGATTTCTACAGTAGAAAGATGGCAAGGCAACAACGCACCTGAAACAATATCTGAAACTTATTTAAAGCCAGTGTTGGAGTTAATTAATAAAGATTTAAACGATATAGTTTTAGGAGATACATCTTATAATGATGATTTTGCAATGATTAAATATTATGAAACTACGAAAGCAAGTGCAGGAACAGGCGTGCAGTGTTTTGAAGAGTGTGAGCCTACAATAGTACCATTTGCAAAACAAGAATTAAGAAAAGCACTAAATATATGGTCTTGTAAAGATATTCATATGATTAAAGTAGAAGGCGATTCTATGACGCCTACAATTCCTGAAGATGCGATGGCTATTTTTAGTGAATATAAGGGAGAGCAAGTGAAAGAAGGTGTAGTTTATGTAGTGCGTGATGATGAAGAAATTTTGATAAAAAGACTTATTATGAAACCTCAAATAATGTTACTAAGTGATAATCCAAAATATCCACCAAGACTAATAGATAATGTTGATAACTTTAGTATTATTGGTCGTGTTTTGGGATTTCATCAAATTTGCAAATTAAAAAGATAAATTAAGAATATTTTAGCTATCTTTGAATAAAAAAAAGATAGTATATGACTTATGAACAGTTAGCAACACTATTTATTGAAGATAGAAACAATATAAAAAATTATCAGATGAAGTAAAATCAAGCGAAGAAATGTTTAGAGCATTGATTGCTTGTAGGTTTTTTTAGTGGATTTTATGAAGTGCCTGAAAAAGCGTTTAAAAATCACTTACAAATAATATATGATTAGCTTTGCAAAAGTCCGCACTTATTTAAATATATACCTGATGAGATAGCAACTGAAGCGGTTTTTTGTAAAGCTTGGTATGAATATAGCAAAACTACACCAAAAAACGAGAGAAAATATAGCGTATTAGATGAAATAGATTTAAGTCATTTAGATAGCGATAACATAGATAAATATGCTGAATATTATAAAGATTTTAAAATACCTGATGCGTTTTTTGATAGCAAGAATGTAGAAAAAGTCATTAAAGAATACGAAATGAAACAAAATATAAAAAATAGTTTTGATAATAATAAAAAAGATATATTAGAAATAGATATAAGTAAATTAAATGATAAGCAAAAGAAATATGTAATGCAAAAATACTCAGAAATCGTATTGTTTATAACTACTGGCAAGAAAAAGCGTGGTTTTTATTTTTATTTTACTTGGGTATTTATTATTTTAATAATACTTGTTGCTATTTCGGGAAATAATACAAAATAGTTTCTATTGTCATACTTTTAGAAACCTTTTATTTTTTAAACTTCATCTATGTATAAGATAAGCATAGATGATAATTTAACTAGAATTATAAAGAAGCGTAAGTTTAGCCACGCATTACGCCCGTTCTTGGGCTGTGATAGCTTGATTGATAAGGAGCTAACACATGCTAACACTCACGTATATTTAAAGACTTTAGCAGAGCAAATAAAACTACTTGAGCCACGCATTATCATTAAAAAATTAGCCCTAAACGGAACAAATGTGCTTATTGATTACGAAGTAATTGAGAGCAAGGAGCGTGTCGTTTATGAATTATAATGATGTATTTTTCGCTCCATTTGATATTGATAAAGCTAGAAACGAAATTATAGAAAATTATAAAAACAAAGCAAATCAAAGCGATTATAAGCCACTAATAAATGATGATATTATGATTTTAACTGATTGCTTTTTAGAGTGGTTTAAGACAAAGCACGAATATATCACAAATATAGCTATGCAAAACTATTTAGCATATTCACGCGATACATTTTTAGATGAATTAGTAGCACTTGTAGGACTAACTAGAAAACACGCAAACAATGCAACAAGTAAAATCAAAATCACAGCAAATAGCCCTACATTTATACCTAAGAACGCAAAGCTTAGCGATGGCAAAGGTCATTATGCGTATTTGCTAAATGACGTATATGTAAAAGATGAGATTATAGAGCTATGCGAGATAGAAAATAACGAGTTTTTAGATATGAAAATATCAATGCTTGAAACTCAAAATATCTACATTGAAAAAATAGAGCAAATAACAGAATGGCAAAACGATAGCTATACTGAAAGCGATGAAGAGCTAAAAGAACGCTTTAAACTAGCACTTCATAGATTTAGCACGGCAGGAAGTGCTGAAAGCTATTTATTTTATGTCTTATCAACTAAAGCTGTATTAAAAGCTAAAGTATATGATGATAACACAAAGCCAGGACAGGTCTTCATTTGTTATTACACTCAAGCTGAAAATATAGAGCCACAAATCTTAAAGGCCCTTGAAAACAAAGTGCCATTAACAGATAAAATCAATTTAATTAAATGCCAAGAAATAGCACAAGATTTGCTAATAAAAATCAAAGTAAAAGATGATTTTTTATTTGCCGAGAACTTAGCAAAGATTGATTATATCATAAAAGATTTTTATAAAAAGCTTGATATTAGTGAAAATGTAAGCGTGAGTAAAATCATAAGTTTATGCAATGATGAGAATATAAGTGATATAAGTATCACAACTCCACTTCAAACGATAGATAAAAATAGCATTTTAAAGCTAAATTCATTAAGGATTGAAAAATGGATTTAAGTATTTATTCAAAATCTTTAGAAAATTACAAAAACTCTATTTTAGAAGTGCTTGATAATGCATATTCTATAAATACCGAGCATTTTTATAAGCCAAATGTAAAAAATACAAAAGTTTTATCATCGCAATGGGGACATCATCAAGAGCTAAAAACGCCGCTTTTACTAAATCAAAGCGAAGGGACTGCGAGCTATTTTAAAACTATGCTTCGTGGGGTTTTTGCTGATTGTAAAGTTGTTAATTTAGATAAGCCTTACACTTTTAAAGCAGTGGTTGAGATTAGCGAAAACACAACTAGCGAAAACATACTAAAGCTTAGCGAATACATAAATAAATATAAAAACGTAAGAAGCGTATGTGAAAACATAGAACTTATCACAATACACGAAACACCACTTAAGATAAAGGCAGTTATGCAAATAAAGGAGTTTAAAGAACTATGACAATAATTACGAATGCAGGTAAAAAGCTAATAACACACGCAATTATAAATAAGCTTGATTTATTTATATCAAAGGTTGTTTATGCTGATTATAATTTAGATACACTAGATGAAAACACAGCGTCTTTAACAAATATCAAATATGAAAATCTTCCAACAAGCGTAAGAATAGATGAATTTGATAACTCAAAAATAATCCTTGAAGCGGTATTAAAAAACGATACAGCACAAGATTTTTTCATAAATTGCGTTGGATTTGTTGCAAAAAATGGAGAGCTTTTATGCTTCACTAAAATAAACAGAACATTTGTACAAAGTGCAGTAAACAATACAAACGCTTCATTGTTTCATTATAAGTTAGCAATGGAGCTTAAACACGCAAGTGAATTAAGTATAAAAATAGATGAAACTATTGTTTATCCTACACTAGCACATTTTAATGCTTCTCAAAAAGCACAAGATGAGAAGATAAAAACACTTGAAATAAATAAAGCTGATAAATCTTCATTAGATGATTATTATTTAAATCAAAAAGGAGAAGAGTTAAGCAAAAGACTTATAAAAGCAGAAAGCTATTGTAATGATTTAAGCACTAAGAAAGCAAATAAAACTGAAGTGTTTACAAAAGATGAGATAAACACAAAACTAAATGAAAAAGCGAACAATACAGACTTAGCAAAAGCTAAAAGTAATTTAGAAGTAAGAATTAAAGCAGTTGAGAATGATTATGTAAAAGTCTATGATACGCCTATTAATGTAAGCGTAGGCACCGGTGGAACCTATGCGAAACTAAGCGACGCGTTTAAGGCGTTAATGTGTTACAAAAAAGCAAGAGCAAATGTAGGAGATTGTGTTATTACGCTTTTACCTAATTTTGTTTTAAACGAGCAGCTTACATTTGATAATGTAGATTTAGCACATATAAGAATTACTTCAAATAATGCAGTAATTAAATGTGAGTTCGCCCACGAAGCAAGTGCGAATTTTGTAGTTTTTAGATTTTTTCATTCTAAATCTTGCTTATTTTATAGATGTAAATTTGATTTTACAAATAAACCACAAAGGTTAATTCAAATAAGCCACAATGGTTCGCTTAGATTTTGTGAATGTAGTGTAAATAATTCAACTTACGGAATAATCTCTTATAATGGTTTTGCAGATGTTAGAAGTTGCACTTTTACAAATACTATTGAAACTTGTCTTTATTTTTCAGAAAACGCTAATTTAAATGCAATATCTAACACTTACGATACTTCAAATCGTGCAATTGTAAGCCTAAGAAATACAAAACTAAATTCATATAGAGAGATTTTTAAAAACATTAAATTAGAATGTTTCTTAGTAGATTGGGGAGGATTTGCTATGTATGAAGCACACCCTAACGGAAGTTTTGTTAATTCTCCTAAAAAATGTAATTTAGAGCCGAACACACTCTATAAGCACGGGATATTTTTTGATAGGACTACTAGCGAAGGAGCTTTAATTCAAAAAGATGTCCCTTATGGTAAATTATTTGAACTTAATGGTTTAAAAATTTTAATTTTAAGAAATGTTCCTATTGTTCCTGTTGTAGGAGCTGATAGATATCAAAATCATTTAAATATGGGTCATTATGAAGTATTTTATAGTTTTACTTTACCTATCAACGGATTCTTTTTAATTGGTGCTAGTTACAAAGGTGCTTTTTGTTCTGGTCAAACACTAAATAATTTTCACAGAATATATAGAAATAGAGATTCACAAAAAGATATGCACACAGTTCCTGCAGTAGGACAACCATTTGAAAGAGAAAAACTTAATTTTAATTTTATAGCAATAGGACTTTAATATGGAAGAATTAAACAATTTAATACAAGATGATTTTAACGATTATTACACTGATGAGAAAGTTTACAGCGTTGTTTTAAAAGAAAGCGGCTTTATTGATTATATTGATATGAGAAAGCTTGAAAACGGCATAGAAGTTAGCGAAGAAACTTTTACAAAAATAATGCAAAATAAAGTGAATTTCTACGAAAACGGCGAGTTTATTTATAAGCCTGAAATGATAGAGCTAAGCTTTAACGAACTTAAAGAGAAAAAACTAAGTGAAATAGAAGCTAGCTTTAAAAATGCAATGAGTAGTCTTGATAAAACGCCTGATGAAGAAAGGCTTACTTTTGAAAGGCAAGAGCGTGAAGCTAGAGAGTATCTAGCTAGTAATGATGAAAGCAAAGCACCATTTTTAAAAGCACTTGCAACTAGTCGCGAAGTGCCTTTAGATGATTTAGCACAAAAAGTTCTTTTAAAGGCTGATAAATACGCTGAAATAAGTGCTGTTTTGATAGGCAAAAGACAAAAAGCACTAGATGAAATCAAAAAAACAACTACTAAAGAAGATTTAAACTCAATTAATGTGGAGTTTAGTTTATGAATAGAGTTGTATTAAAGCCTTGCGAAAAAGATAAGTTTGAGTTAGTGCAAGATTATTTTTACGAGTGTGGATTTGGGCGTGTAGATATTCCATCAAGCTACAAAACCAACGGGGCAAACATACCTAGAATATTGTGGAGCTTTTATCCGCCAAACTCTCCAGAGTATTTATCGGCAGTAGTTATTCACGACTACTTGTGCGATAAAGCATATCAAAACGATAAAAACTATGAAGACTTTATTTTAGCTGACAATATATTTTTTATCGCATTGAAAGAATTAGGCGTTAGCAATTTTAAATCGGCTTTATTTTACAACTCGTGCAGATTTTACCACTACTTAAAATACAAGGTTTTTAGATGATTTATATTGCAAAGCAAGGCGAAAAATTAAGCGTGATTTATGCCAAACATTATAAAAGAGATGATTATTCATCTAGCTTTTATCAAGAGTTTTTAAGGGCTAATCACAAGCATTTAAACACGCTTTATTTTCGTGGTGGCGAACAAATAGAACTAATAGAGCTTAAAGTTGAAACTAGAAAAACGGAGACTTTATGGAGCTAGTTTATAAGCCAAAGATAACATTGTTTTATAATGATATTGATAAAACGGCTCAAATGCCTTTTATAAATATTACTATTAATGATTATGCAAAAGGTCAGGCTGATACTTGCAATATCACGCTAAGCTACAACACGCCTGAGCCAAGATTAAATGATACTATAAAAGTTTTTTGCGATGGTGTTTTGCTAGGTGCTTTTTATATAAACAAAATTAAAATTAAGCATAAAATATCTTATGAACTAGAATGCGTGAGTGCAAATCTAAGCCGTGCAAAAAAAGTCAAAAATCGCACTTTTAAAGAAAGCGAGTTTTTAAAAGTTGCACGTAGTATAGCAAAAGAAAACGGCTTGGAGTTTAAAGCACAGGTTAGCAAAAACGAGATTAAAAACTATCAGCAAAATAACCAAAGCGATTTAGCATTTTTAAGTAGTGAATGTGATAAGCTAGGTGTAAATATGAGTATTAAAAACAATACTTTGATTTTGCACGATGCAAATAAAGAGAATAAAAGACTTAAATATGAGTTGCAAGAAGGCGAATTAATAGAGCTTGATTATGAGTTCGTAGCAGCAGTTAGTGCTGGTAGTGTTGAAGTAACTTATTTTGATGCGAAAGAGAATAAAGATATTGTGGTGCGTGCAGGTAGCTCTGAACCAGTAAAAAGAATTAATAGTTTTGTAAAAAATAAACAAGAAGCATTAACACTAGCAAACTCTAAGCTACAAACTCAAAAAAACGCTAGTTTTAAAGGCTCTTTAAAGGTGCTTGGTCGTGCTATGAATGCAGGTGCATTGCTTGATATAGTGCTTGAAAATAAGACTTTAAACACTCAAATAGAAAAAATAACGCATTCAATAAATGCTAGTGGGTTTATTACTAGCGTGGAGTTTTGCTAATGAAAATAAATGCGATTTTAGGAGTTATCATCTTGCTAATGTATTTATATATAAGTGATTTAAAAGCGAGTTTAGATAAAGCAAAAACTAAAGCATTTGAGCTAAATGCCGTGATTTTAGCAAAAGATGATGAGCTAAAAAGAGCAAATTTAGCAAGAGATGAGCTAAATAAAAAACTACAAGATAAACAAAAAATCCGTTTATCTGTAGTAAAAAAGGTAAGTGAAAATGAGAAGAGCAAAGATAAGCTTGATGATTATTTTCTTGATATTTTTAACAGCTTGCAGTGAAAAAATAGTGTATGTAAAAGAGCAAGTGCCAACAGACTTTTTAGAATGCGAGAATTTGGATATGGATAGAAATATGAAAACAAACGGCGATTTTGCTTTATTTGTGATAGATAGCGTGAGTGCTTACAAAGACTGCAAAGCTAAGTTAAAAGCGATAAGAGATTTTGTGGAAGGAGATAAATAATGGAAGAAGGGTTGTTGCATTTAATTTTAAAAGGTGCGACTATACAAGATTTAACGGTCGCAGGAGTGCTTGGCGGAATGTTGATTTATCAAATGTATTTAAATCAAAAGAAATTAGAAAGAATTGAGCATTTAAGTCAAGAAATTGTAACACTTTTAAAAGTTTTGAGTGAGAGAATGAAATAATGAATTTAAAAAAACAACAGCGAAAATAGCTTTTTAAAGATTATTGATGCGTTGAAAAATCATCATAATTTTATATTTTTTAGTAAGGAGGTAAAAATGACTTAGCTAAGAACATGTATTTAATAAAAAGCAAGCAGTTAAAATAAATATAAAGGAGAATTTATGACAAGAGAAAGAAAAGAAGTTGCATTAGCGTTTATTCAAGCATTTTACACAAGAGAAGAGTTAGGCATAGATACAAGTGAGTATAAAGCTGACGATATTAGCGATGAGTTAGTGCTTTTAGTTGATGAGATTATGGATAAGATGGTAAAAAACAAAAGATTAATGTCAGCAGCTAGTTTTTTAAGTAGATTTATCAATTTTAATTCAGTAACACAAGTTGTAAGTTCACATTTTGTTGAAAATGATGGAGATTTAGATATGTTATTAGAAGACACAAGAAAAAGTTTTGCAGATGATAAAAAGCAAATGATGGCAAATTTCTTTACTCGTGGAGCATTAATTGCATTACTCGGTGGAAGAAAATCAGAAGTAGCTATGAAACTTTATGGCTTTTAAT
>NZ_JACGAV010000025.1:0-16381 GCF_020137645.1 Campylobacter sp. RM12637 | reverse complement strand
TTTTTTTTTATGTGCTAATTTACCTTGATTTTTGATAAGCAAAACCTCACTTAAAATACTAAACGCAATTTCTCTTGGCTCCTGATTTGCAATGTCTAAACCTATTGGAGCATAAATTTTATTAAATAATTCGGCACTAAAATTATCTTTAATCAGCTCATCTTTAATGAATTTATGTTTAGTTTTACTTCCAATAACACCAACATATTTTGCATTTTTATCTATTACATTTTTTAAGCATTTATAATCATCTAAATGAGATTTTGTAACAATAATTACATAAGTATTATCATCAATATCTAAAAAACTCAAATCTTCATAATTACTGAAATATTCTTCATTTGCTAAACCTTGCAAATAATCTTGCCTATCATCAATTAAAATGGAATAAAAACCTAAATATTTTGATAAAAATAATATTTCTTTACCAATATGTCCTGCTCCACATATTATTAATTTTGCTTTTTGATTAATAATTTTTATATAACCACTCGCAAGCCCGCCACACTGCATTTTTAAGTCTCCATTCGGTGTTAATTCGTGATTAAAAATTTTACTTTTATTATTTTCTAAACATTCTTTAGCTTCTTTTAAAACTTCAAATTCTAATTTACCACCACCTATACTTCCAATGCTTGTGCCATCGCTAAATAAAGCCATCATAGAACCTGCATTTCTAGGAGTGCTACCACTTGATTTTGTAAGAGTTATTAAGGCAATTTTTTCATTTTTCTCACATCTTTTATATATTTCTTTTATTATCAATTCATCCATTTTTATTCCTATTTTCAAAATACATCAAAGCTTCAAGAACCCCACCACCTATGCTCCTAGCCTTATCTGAAATACTAAAGCAATTTTCATATTCACTAATTCTTGGGTCAATATCTGCAATTTTAAGACCCTTTACTACTTCAAAATTATCATTAATAATACCTCTTAAAAGCCCACTTATACTAGCTTTAACAGGTGTATTATCAATATATGCAATAATTTCTTCTTCTTTTACAATATCACCTATTTTAGCAATAGCTTTAAAGATTCCATTATCGTTTGCATAGATTACTCTTTTTGCTCCAATTCCTTTTACTTCAGCAGGAATTCCTGTATTTTCTTCAGTAAAACCACTTAAAATAACCTTGCCTAAATTATGGCCGCGATTACTCTCAATTACAGCGTGAGCGTCAATTCCAGCACAAAATCCAGGTCCAATAGCAATCACAACAGGAGCCATATTAATATTTGTTCCTAAATTCCTTTTAGCTAAAATTGAATCAATTAAAGCCCTTGGTTTTATATAATTTAAAATATCTAAATTCTCATCAATTATAATAGGGATAAAATCCTTACAATCTAAAATCTCATCTTTATTAACTAACTTCGCTTTTATACCTTCTATTTCACAAGTTTTATCATAAACTGCTTGAGAAAAACAAACTTTTGTTCTAATTGAACTTGGTTTTAAACATTCTAATAAAAGTATCTTAAAGCCTGCTCTAAAAAGCCTAGCAGCAATACCGCTAGCAATATCACCCGCTCCTCTAATAATTATAAATTCACTCATCAATCAACCTTAAATCTTCTTTAGTATCTATATCTTTTCCTTCTAATTCATCATATAAATCAACAAAAATTACTTTATCTTTATATTTTTGAATTAGCACTCTTCCACCACTATCATTATCTAATTCGCACAATTCTTTAAAATATTTTTTATCAAAAATAGTAGGCAAGGAATTAATATTATTAAATCTAGGAACAACAATATAATTTTCTTTATATTTTGAAATGATAGTTTTTATTGAATTAGTTTTTAAAAATATTTGATCAATCGGTAAAAATATGGCGTAATCATAATCTAAAACATTATTTAAAGCTATTTTTATACTTGTATTTTGACCCTTATTAAAGGCATTTAAAACCACATTAAAATCTTTATAATTTGTCTTTAAATACTCGTAATTATTCTCATTAGCAACTATTTTAATATCCATATTAAGCTCTAAAGTTTTTTGAATAATCAAATCAATAAAATAAGTATTTTTATATTTTAAAAATGATTTATTTAAACCAAGCCTTCTTGAATATCCAGCTGCTAAAATAATACAAATTCCTTTCAAAAATTAAGCCTTATATATTTTTCTTCTTTTAAAAAACCAGCTAATAATCTAAAATTTTTTAATCTTTTTGCAAGTTCATTTAATACTTTTAAATCATCACATCTATTAAAAAAAATAAAATTATCAGAATTTAAACTAATATTTTCAAACATTTTTAAACAAATTTTTTCTATTAAATCAATACTTAAAACATCATTTTTACTCACTTCAAATACTTTCAAAAAATCATCAAACCTATGAATGAAATTCTCATTTAATTGATAATTTAATAAATGAAGTGGAATAATTCCTATTATTTTATTGGTATTTTCTAAAATAACAGGCTCATTATTTTTCCAAACTTTATAAGGCAATTCCTTAGCTCCATCAGCTTCATATATAAACAAATCACAATTTTTATAAAAATCACTAAAATCATCTAAAGCATTTACTTTATTGTCAATAATTTTTCCACATAAATTAACGCCTTTTTTAAGATTTGTAATACTTGTTTGATTATATAGATTATTAAAATTTATATCTTTTACTTCATACATTTTTGTACTTGTTGTAAGAATTGTGATTTTATCTTGATTTTGTTTAGCTAGATTATAAGCAAAAGTGGTCTTCCCACCAGAGCCTATAATCGCAATTTTGTCTTTATATTTAATATCTAAAGCTTCATTTAGCATTATTTGCAGTATCTTCTATGGCTTGAAAGATTTTTTTATATCCTGTGCAACGACATAGATTACCAGACACCCCTCGCCTTATTTCAAACTTAGTAGGCATTTTATTTTTACTAAGCAAAGCAGTTGATGAAATAATAAACCCAGGAGTGCAAAATCCACACTGAACAGCTCCATTTTTTACAAAATTTTCTTGTAAAAGACTTAAGCCATCAAAAGGGGTTAAACCTTCTATAGTAGTTATTTTTTTACCATCAGCCCAAGCTGCTAAATAAATACAGCTATTTACATTTTTACCATCAACTAAAACAGCACAAGCTCCACATTCACCAACACTACAGCCTTCTTTAGTTCCACTTAGTTGCAATACATTTCTTATTAATTCAAGCAATGACATTCTAGGGTCAATGTGTAATTCATAAAATTTATCATTTATATAAGTTTTAATTTTCATAATTTTTTCCTATTAATTCATAAATAGCTCTTTTTGTAAGCGTTGTTAAAAGATTATTTCTAAAATCTTTAGAAGCTCTCCAAGAATCTCTTGCCTTTGTTTCATTTAAAATATTATTAGCAATTTTTTCAATATTATCTTTAGTTAATTTTAAACCTTTTGCTAATTTTTCACTTTCTTTAGCTCTAATAGGAGTAGGAGCAGCCACTCCGTAAGCTAATTTTAAATCAATTATCTCATCATTATTAGTTTTTAACATAACACTAACTCCAATTGTAGCTATATCCATAGCATTTCTTTGAGCAAATTTTATATATTTACTAACATAACCATTAAAAGATTTTTTAGGAATTTTAATACTTGTTAAAATATCTCCTTTTTCTAATTTAACAACACCAGAACTGATATAAAAATCATTTATAGCAATTTCTTTGCGTGTGTCTTCATTGTAAATAACCAAAATCGCATCAAGAGTAAAAAGACTTGAAGCACTATCAGCAGAAGTTGCGCCATTGCAAATATTTCCACCTATTGTAGCCATATTTCTAATTTGCGGGCCACCAACTAGAGCAGCTGCTTGTTTTAGATTTGTTAAATTATTTTTTATAATTTCATTATTTTCTATATCATCAAAAGTGCATAATGCGCCTATATGAATAAACTCATCATCAATTGTTATGGTTTTTAATTCTTTTAAAGTATTAATTCCTATTAAATGCTTATTTGCATATTTTTTATCCAAACTTCTAAGTTTAATTAAAATATCAGTTCCGCCTGCAATTAATACCGAATCATCTATAGTTTTTAATAGCCTACTAGCTTCATTAACGCTTTTTGCTTCCGTGTAATTACTTAAATAATACATTCTTTATCCTTAGCTTGAAAAAATCTTTCTGGTGTTATTGGAATTTGATTAAACTCTATATTTGTAGCATCAAGCACTGCATTTCTAATAGCAGGTGCAGGAGAACACATAGGAGGTTCACCTAAAGACTTATTACCAAATGGACCATAAGGGTCATAATTATCAACAAAACTAACATCTAAATCAGGAACATCAAGTGCGGTTGGAACTTTATAATCTAAAAGATTATTATTTAAAATCTTACCTGTTTTTTTGTCATATTTTAATTCTTCTAATAAAGCATAAGGAATTGCCATTCCCATTCCACCTTCTACCTGAGAACTTGCTAAAAGTGGATTTAATACCTTACCAGCATCATGAACATTTAAAATATCTAATATCTCTATTTTTCCTGTATTCATATCAACTTCAACCATAGCCATAGTAATACCATAACTATAAGAATTTGTATGGCAATTTACACTTGCAAATGCCGATAAACTTTTAGCCTTTTGCCAATCATAAGTAGTGTGTAAAGCAAAATCAGCCAAACTCATTAAAACTTCTTTATTCTTAAAAACAATATTTGCATTTTCTAAATCAAGATTTGCAAAATCAACATCTTTTAATCTCGCTGCTGCTTTTAATATTTTTGTTTTTAATTTTAAAGCAGCTTCTTTTACTGCAAGTCCTGTTACATAGCTTTGTCTTGAAGCATAAGCTCCTGTATCAAATGGAGCTGTATCTGTATCAGTATTCGCATCAACTATAACCCAATCATAAGGAATACTTAAAACTTCTGCTGCCATTTGAGCTAAAACCGTATCAGAACCTTGTCCGATTTCAGTTGAACCTAGCATTAGTTTAATATGTGCGTCTTGATTTAGTATTACTCTAGCTGCCGCTGTTTCTAAGCCCTTTGGATAAACACCTGTTGTATAAGTGAAGGTTGCAAGCCCTACCCCACGCTTTTTATAAAGGTGTTTAAATTCTTTACAGGCTTTTTGTTTTTCATAGTAATTAAATTTCTCTTTAGCAACCTCAATACATTCTTTTAATTTAGCTGATTTTTGAATAACTTGATTTAGTGGATTTAAAACATCATTTCCTACTATATTTTTTTCTCTAAAACTAATAGAATCAAAACCCATTTTTCTAGCTACATTTTCCATAAAACTTTCTATAAAAAACATAACCTGTGGAACTCCATATCCTCTCATAGCCCCAGCTGTTGCTATATTTGTATGAACGGTTTTAATGTCATATCTAAAGTTAGGAATATTATATAAAGATAATAAAACTCCACCACCTTTAATACCAACCGAATGAGTATGAGATGCGTAAGCTCCTTTATTTGATAATACTTCTATATCTAAAGCATTTATAAAGCCATCTTTACTAATACCCATTTTTGCTTTATATTCCATTTCGTGTCTTGTTCTTGTATATGCGATACTTTCTTCTCTATCAAGTGCAATTTGAACAATTTCTCCACCCATAGCCATAGATAAAGCAACGCAAAGTGGCTCTATTGTTACTTCTTGTTTATTACCAAAACCACCACCAACAAAAGGTTTTATTACTCTAAAATAACTCCAATGTTTTTCAAAAACTTCGCCTAAAATTCTTCTTAAAATATGTGGAATTTGAGTTGAACTTACTACCACATAACGATTATCTTGGTCTTTATAAGCATAAGCAATCTGATTTTCCATATGGCAATGTTGTTGTAAAGGAACTTTAAATGTATCACTAAAAACATAATCGCTATTAGCTAAAGCCGATTCTACATCTCCAACTTTACTAATAGTATGAGCCATTATATTGCTATCTAAATCCTCATGAATTTTCGCAGCTCCTTCTTGCATTGCTTCTTGTGGGGTTAGATAAAAAGGAAGCTCATCATATTCAACCTTTACCTTACTTACAGCAATTTTTGCAGCTAAATCAGTGGTTGCAATAACAGCTGCTATTTCATCTCCAAACAATCTAACATGCTCTGTTAAAATGGTTCTATCATACCTATCTCTAGTCTTTGGGTCTAGTCCAAATGGATGACCTGCGGTTGCAAACTTAGTTTTTGGCATATCTTTATAAGTTAAAATTTTAATAACCCCATCAACCTTTAAAGCTTCGCTAAAATCAAAACTTTTAACATATCCATGTGCTATGCTAGATCTTACTATTCTTGCATAAAACTTTTTCTTAGTAGGAATATCAGCAGTATAAATTGCTTTACCTGTAACTTTAGCGTAAGCATCCCATCTTGTTTCACTTTTACCTATCGTTTTAAATTCTTCTTTCATACTCACCCTTATTTATCTTTTGCAAAAATTAAAGAAGCTATCATAGAAATTACACAAACTCCTACTATGCTATCTTTAAAAACCCAACTTATATAACCTGGCAAATTACTAGTAATTTCAGGATGGACTCCAAACCCATACCCAAGACCAAAAGTAATACCTAATATCATTACATTTTTGTTGCTAAATCCAGCATAAGCTACAATCTTAATACCATTTATCAAAATCATAGCAAAAATCATAATAACTGCACCCCCTAAAACACTATCTGGAATAGTCCTAAAAACAGCTCCTAATTTAGGAATAAAAGCTGATACTATAATAAAAAAAGCACCTAAAGCTATGCAATATTTATTTATAATTTTTGTCATTGCTATTATTCCTGCATTTTGACCATAAGCTGTATTAGGTAAAGCATTTAACAAACTAGCCACCATACAACCAACACCATCTGCTAAAATAGCTCCACTGATTTCTTTTTCTTTAGCACACCTATTAAAAGCTGCTACGGTAATTCCATTAACATTTCCAATAGTTTCTAAACTTGTGATTA
Organism: Campylobacter sp. RM12637; assembly: GCF_020137645.1. Classification (NCBI taxonomy): domain Bacteria; kingdom Pseudomonadati; phylum Campylobacterota; class Epsilonproteobacteria; order Campylobacterales; family Campylobacteraceae; genus Campylobacter; species Campylobacter sp. RM12637. The sequence continues at coordinate 9,436 of NZ_JACGAV010000025.1, read as the reverse complement.
TATAAACGATAATGGCACTTACAATAGGGGCTAGTTCAAAATGAAATTCATTAATTAAAATAATTGGAATAGGCAAGCTAAACCAACTTGCTTCACTAATAATACTAGTATCTACTCTACCTACCATATAAGCTAAAAAATATCCTACAACAAGACCTATTAAAATAGCTGAAACTTTAAAGATACCCTTTGCAAATCGTTGAATAGCAATAATGATTGCAAAAGTGCTAAAAGATAAACATAAATTAATAATATCCCCATAAGTTCCCATTTTTTTAGCAGCTAAACCACCCGCACAATAATTAACACCCACATCTAATAAATTAATGCCGATTGCAATTAATACAACACCTATTACTAATTCAGATAAAATCTTTGTAATATATTTGTAAGCAAAACCAATAAATATAGTAATTATACTGCCTATAAGAGAAGAAGCTAAAATTGCACTAAAACCATAAGTATTTGCAACACTTATAGCTGTTGGCACAAAAGCAAATGTAGTCCCCATAACTATTGGAAGATTAGCACCTATTTGGATATTTTTATATTTGATTGGATAAAGTTGCAGAAGAGTTACTATGCCAGAAGCTAGCATAGCTGATTGGATTAAACTGATACTTTCTTGCGTGGATATTACAATACTCGTGCTATTTAACACCCCTATAATTATCAAAATGGGGGCTAAATTTCCTGTAAACATAGCAAGAACATGCTGCATTCCCAAAGGAAGTGCTACAAAAAACGGGGGTTTTCCTTCTAGTTGGTAAATTAAATTCTTATTTTTCATCACACACTTTCATTTTAGATAAAAGTGATTATATAAAATCTTACTTAAAATCATCTTGATATTTATTGATAATGCTAAAACATAAGTAGAATTAAATTCCTAAGTTAAATAATAAAAATATATTTATACTAAAAAAATAATCATTATAAAATCTCATATATAAATACTTAATTTATAACAAGGCTAAAATAAATCATATTAAAATATAAAACCGAAAAATTAATTCCGATTTTATATTTAAATTCCTAAATATTTTTTGCGAATATTATCATCATTTGCAAGGTCAATTCCTTTGCCTTCTAAAACGATTTTACCATTTTCTAAAACATAAGCCCTATCGCTTATTTTTAATGCTTGTTGGGCGTTTTGCTCTACTAATAAAATCGTAATTCCTTCATTTTTTAAAACCTTAATTATCTCAAAAACTTCTCCTACAATCTTAGGTGCAAGTCCTAGACTTGGCTCATCTAACATAAGTAATTTTGGCTCCCCCATTAAAGCTCTTGAGATTGCTAACATTTGTGCTTCTCCACCACTTAAATTCCTTGCTAAGGTATTGTTTTTTTGCTTTAAGCGTGGGAACAATCTATACATTTGCTCTTTTAAATGCTCGTAATTATCAGCATTATAAAACGCTCCCATTTTAAGATTATCTTCTATACTAAGATTTGCAAAAACTCTTCTTCCTTCTGGCACAAGGCTAATTCCTTTTTGAACTAGAGTATGAGTTTTATGCCTTTCTATTTCATAACCTAAAAAATTAATCTCCCCACTACGCTTAGGAATATTCAAAATCGCATTTAAAGTGCTAGTTTTACCTGCCCCGTTACTGCCTACTATACTTACGATTTCTCCTGAGTTTATATGAAAACTAATATCATCAACAGCTTTAATCAAGCCATAATGAACGCTTAAGTTTTTAACCTTTAACATTAAAAATCTCCTAAATATGCTTTAATTACTTCATTATTATTAACTGCTTCTTTTGGTGAGCCTAAGAAAATACTCTTACCATAATCAAGCACTAAAACCCTATCACATAAGCTATTTACAAACTTCATATCATGCTCAATCAACACTATACTAAGCTCTTTTTTAAGAGTAGTTATAATATCTGCTAATTCATTGCTCTCAGTCCCATTCATTCCTGCTACAGGCTCATCAAGTAATAATAATTTTGGTTTTAGTGCTAATGCTCTTGCTATTTCTAATTTTCTTTGTTCTCCATAACTTAATTCGGTTGATTTTGCATTAGCTAAATGAGAGATTTTAAGAGTATTTAGTATTTTTATTGCTTCTTCTCTTGCTTGTTTTTCAGCCTTTTTATATCTTGCAATATGCAAAAACGCTTCAAAAATATTGTAATTAATACTACAATTTAGCCCTATTAAAACATTCTCAAGCACACTCATAGATGAAAATAATCTAATATTTTGAAAAGTCCTTGCAATGCCTAATTTTGTGATTTCTAATTGATTTAGATTTGTAATGTTTTTATTATCAAAAATAATCTCGCCCGAACTTGGCTTATAAGCTCCTGAAATTATATTAAATAAAGTAGTTTTCCCCGCTCCATTAGGCCCAATAAGTCCAAAAACTTCACCTTTTTTAACGCTAAGATTTGCATTATTTATAGCCTTTACTCCACCAAAATTCTTATCAATATTCTTAAGCTCTAAAATCATTTTTTAAACCTTTTAAAAATAATATCGCTTAGCTCCTTATCGCCAAAAATCCCACGCCTTGCAAATAGCATTACTAAAATTAATATGATAGAAAACACAAGCATTCTAAGTCCTGGCAAACCTTTTGTCTCATAACCAAAAATATTCATAGGTTCATCTAAAAATCTAAGCCACTCACTTCCACCAATTACTAAAATAGCTCCAATAATTGCTCCTGTAGTGCTTCCTAACCCACCTAAAACTATGATAATTAATAATTGAAATGTAAATAAAAAGTCAAATTGTTCAGGCGTAACACTTGTGATATAGCAAGCTAAAAGCCCACCTGCTACACCTTCTAAAAAAGCACTAGTCCCAAAAGCTAAAGTCTTAATCCTAAAAGTATTAATCCCCATAGCTAAAGCTGCATCTTCATCATCTCTTACAGCCTTCATTGCTCTGCCGTATTTTGAATAAATGATATTAAGTATTAAAACAACGCTAATAATAGTAATAATTCCAACTATATATAAAAAATTATTCGGTTTTGGAATTTCATTTAACCCTTGCACTCCGTTTGTAAAAGCTGCGAAATTAAGTGCAATTAATTTAATAATTATCCCAAATCCAAGCGTAACGATAGCTAAATAATCTCCCCTTACACGAAAAACAGCAAAGCTTAAGATTAAAGATAAAGCCAAAGCACCAAAACCACCAGCTAATAAAGCTATAAAAAAGCTATCAGTATGAAATGATAAAATAAATGGATGCGGGTCTAATAAGCTAAATTGATCTTGCTTAGCTTCAATATCAAGCAATAATAAAGCCGTAATATAAGCACCAACTGCAACAAAACCATTAGGCTCTAGGCTAAATTGCCCTGTTACACCATTGATTAGATTATAAGATACTGCCAAGATTATAAAAATACTAATATTTATAAAAGTTCTTAAAGCATAATCACTCAAGCAATATTGAGCCGCAAAAATGCTTAAAACTGCTAAGATTAAAATGATTATTGAAAATATATTTTTCATTAAAATCTACTCCTTTCATAATCTTGCCCCATAATTCCTGTTGGTTTAAACAATAAAACAAATACTAAAAATATAAATGCAAAACCATCTTTAAATCCAGCTAAATCAGGCACAAAAGCTACTATTAAAACTTCGCAAAATCCAATTATAAGCCCACCAAGAACAGCTCCACCAACGCTACCAATACCACCTAAAACAGCAGCTCCAAAAGCCTTAAGCCCTATTAAAACTCCCATATTAGGGTCAATTTGTGGATATTTACACGCCCAAAAAATCCCGCCAATACAAGCTAACATTGAGCCTAGTGCAAATACAAAAGCTATAATTTTATTAGCATCAATTCCCATTAAAGCAACGGTTGAAATATCAAAAGCAAGTGCACGAATAGCAATTCCATATTTGCTTTTATACAAAATCAATAAAACAGCTATTAAAATAATAATAGTTAAAGTTGGAATTATCAAATCAAGCAAAGACATTCTAATATCAAATAAATTAATAGGATTTATCAAAATACTTGGTGCATTAAATGGTTGTGGTGTGCTTGTAAATAATACATTTATTAGATTTTCTAAGAAAAACGAAACTCCAATAGCAGTTATTAATAGTGAAATTCTAGGAGAATTTCTAAGTGGCTTATAAGCAATCTTATCAATGCTAATCCCAAGTGCAATACAAATTAATATAGCAAAACCAAAAGCAGGTATAAACGGAAAGGCAAAAAAATTAAGTGCAAATAAACAAGCATACGAGCCTATCATCATAATATCGCCGTGAGCAAAATTGATAAGCCTTAAAACTCCATAAACCATAGTATATCCAATAGCAATTAGTGCATACATTGAGCCTAGTGAAAAGCCATTGAAAATCTGTTGAATAAGTAGCGTCGAACTCATTAAAAACCTTTTTTGAAAATAAAAAGAAATATTAATAAACTAAGCTTAATTTCATAATAATTTTTAAGATTAATTATAAGAATTTGTAAATTCGTAACACTTTTTTACAAAATTACAAAAATTATATTTAATCTTTTAAATATTATTTATAAAAATCCTTAGGAAAAGGTTTTAATATGCTATTGCTTAATTCTTTAGCTATTAAACTTTCAAATTCTAAGTCTTTGCTTACTTTTTTGCTCTCAATTACCTTGCCTTTATCAAGGACTAAAACTTCATCACAAAATAATTTTATAATCCTTAAATCATGAGTTATTACGATATAGCTTAAATCCTTTTGAAGATTTTTTAAAGTCTTTAAAATCTTTGCTTGAATTAATACATCTAATGAACTTGTAGCTTCATCTAAAATAAGTATTTTTGGCTTAATTGAAATAGCTCTTGCTATGCTTAGTCTTTGTAATTGTCCTCCACTTAGCATTGAGCATTTTTTATCTAATAAGTCTTGATTTAATTCTAATAATTCTAAGCATTCTAAAGCTCTTTTTTTAATCTCGCTTTTGCTAAAATTAGTAAGATTTTCTAAAGGTTCAATCAAGGCTTCATAAACGCTAAAATCAGGGTTAAAAGATGCTCTTGAGTCTTGAAATACTATTTGAATTAATTTTTTATACTCTTTATTATCTTGTATTTTTACATTGTTTAAAAATACATTTCCAGAATTTGCTTTGTAAATATTAGCAATGATTTTTGCTAAAGTACTTTTGCCACTTCCACTAATTCCTAAAATACCTAAAGAATTATTCTCATCTAAATTAAAGCTAACTCCATTTAAAACTTGAGTATATTTATCGCTAAATAAATTTGAGTTTTTATATGAATATGAGATATTTTCTACCTTAAGCATTGCTAACTCCATATAATGATAAATGTGAATTAATTAATTCTTTTGTTATATTTGCTTGTGGGTTTTTAAATATATCAATACAAGTTGCTTCTTCAACAATCCTTGCATTATCCATAACATAAACATAATCAGCAAGTCTTGCAACCACTCCAAAATCATGAGTTATCAACAATATCCCTATTTTGCTTGATATTTCTTCTAATATATCTAAAACTGCAGCTTGAGAAATCAAATCCAAATCACTCGTAGGCTCATCAGCTATTATAAATTTTGCACGAGATACTAAGGCTAAAGCTATCATAATTCTTTGAAGCATTCCGCCACTGCATTCGTGTGGATAAAGATTTAAAACACTTTCGTTCAATTTAACTTTATTTAAAATCTCTTTTATATATTCATTATCAATTTTTAAATTCCTTGCCTTTAAAGTCTCATAAAAGCAGTTTTTGATACTAAATAAAGGATTAAAAGCTGTTCTTGGATTTTGCATAATACAAGCAATATTTTGCTTTGAATTATCATCTAAACAAATACTCCCGCTAAGCTTTAAATTATTTGCTACATATCCCATAATAGCTGTTGCTATTAGGCTTTTTCCACTTCCACTAAGCCCTAATAAAGCCGTGATTTTTCCACTTTGTATATTCATACTAACATTATTTACTAAGGCTGTATCTTTATAAAATATATTTAAATTTTTTACTATTATTTTATCCATGACTTTCAACTTGTATTAAATTTTCAAATTTATCTCTTAAAATATCGCCTAATAAATTAAAAGCAATAATTACAATTAACATAGCAATTCCAGGATATAAAATAAGCTCATAATGAGTTAAAATATAATCTTTTGTTTCAGCTATCATTATCCCCCATTCAGCCTGTGGTGCTTTTACCCCAAGCCCAAGCAAACTAAGACCTGAAATATGCAGCATTATATGCCCCAAATCAAGTGTGCTTAATACCAGTAGCTGCATACAAATAGGCTTTGCAAAATGCTTTTTAAAAATCTTAAAATTACTAGCTCCACAAGTTTTGCTAATTAATACATATTCAGTATTTTTTAGCTTTAAAACAATGCTTCTAATAATCCTTGCATACCAAGCCCAGTGAGTTAAAGCAATGGCTATAATTATATTTAATAAACCAGTTCCTAAAATACCTACGAAAAATAAAGCCAAAACAATAGTAGGAAAACATAAAAATATATCACAAATTCTCATTAAAAAATTATCAATTTTATTATTTGAAAATCCAGCTATAAAACCTACACTAACGCCTAAAACTATTATTATAATAATGGTTGAAAAGGTAGCTAGAATTGAAATATAAGCACCTTCTAAAATCCTTGATAAAATATCTCTTCCTAAATGATCAGTTCCAAAAATATGCAATAATGAATTACTAGCAAATTTATTCGCTAAATTAATCTCATTTGCACTATAAGGTGTATAATATTTACCAAATAAAGCAAGTAAGATTATAAAAGCACATAAAAAATACACAAAATATTCATAAATTTTCTTACTCATATCTAATCCTTGGGTCAATTATCGCATATAAAATATCAGTGATTAAATTAATTAAAATAAACACAAAACACATCATCATACTAAAAGCTTGAATTACAGGATAATCACTATAATAAATAGCACTTACAGCATAACGACCAACTCCAGGATAAGCAAAAATATTTTCAATCACCAAAGCCCCACCAAAAAGTTCAGCTATATGCATACCAAAAACAGTTATTAAAGGTAGTAAAGAATTAAATAAAATATGTTTTGAGTATATCTTATACTTTCCTACGCCACGCATTTTTGCATAAGCTATAAATCTTTCATTACAAGCTTGTAAAAAATTAATCCTAATAAATCTAGCATTAATAGCAATTGACATAAAAGATATTGCTAATGCAGGCATTATTAAATGATTAATCCCACCTATGCCAAAAGGAGGTAATAAATTAAGCTCAACAGAAAAAAATAAAATAAATAATAAACCAAGCCAAAAACTAGGAGTGCTAACACCTAAAAATGAAAAAATTCTTACAAAATAATCAAAAAAATGATTTTTATAAATTGCAGAAAACACCCCAAAAGGAATAGAGATTACAAAAGTTATAAGCAAGGCAAATGATGTTAGCTTTAAAGTATTTCCTAAGTATTCAAATAAATCAGGTGCGATTTTACGATTAGTAAAATATGATGTCCCAAAATCTAATTGCAAAGCGTTTTTTATCCAAACTACATATTGAGTAATTATTGGCTCATTTAAGCCTAGCATAATTCTTGTATGCTCTATCGCTTCATTAGTCGGTGCTATCCCACTAACTTGCAAATAATTCATAACTGCATCAGTTCCATTCAGCCTAATTAATAAAAAAATAAAAATTGATGCTAAAAACAAGCAAATAATGGCATATAAAGTTCTTTTTAATATGAATTTTTTCATACTACTCCTTAATTTCTATATCATCAAAAGGAATTTCATATTTTAAAATACTCGTTTTAACTCCTTTTAATTTAGGACTTGCAACGCATATATTTGTATGATATACAATAGGAATATATACCGCTTCATCGTGTAAGATTGTAAGTATTTCTTTAGCTAGTTTAGATTTTTCATCTTTATTCATTGTTTTAGATAATTTTTCTATATTTTCATCAATTAGTGGTTTTTGCTTTAATCCAATTTGAGCCATATAATCAGCGTGAGCTGGTGCAACCATAGAAGCCATAAAAATTTCAGGCTCATAAGGAGCTCCCCAAGTAGCATTAAAGATTAATTCAAATTCCCCATTTCTATGTCTTTTATAAAATATAGTGCTTTCATTAGCTTGTAAGATTAGATTAATTCCTATTTCTTTTAAATTCGCTTGTAATACTTCTGATATAGCCTTTTGCTCTGCGTTAATGCCTATATAAGAAATCACTATATCTAATCTTTTGCCATCTTTTTCTAAAAAGCCATTTTTAAATTCCCAACCATTATCAAGTAATAATTGCTTAGCTTTTTTAGGATTATATTCGTATGCACTTCTATCAATTTTGCCATTTGGCACATTATCATCATAGAAAAAATCAGCCTTTGGTCTTGTCCCATAGAAAACATATTTGCTAATTTCATCTTTATTAATAGCCATATTAATAGCCTTTCTTACATTAATATCATTTGTTGGATATTTTGCTGTATTTTGCGCTATTAAAATAGTGCTAAGTGGCTTTGAGATTAGCGTTTGATAATCGCTTTTTTGCAAGTTTATAAAATCTTCTAAGCTAATTTCTCCATCAGTATAAATATAATCAATTTCTTTTGTTTTTAGAGCTATTACTTTTGAGCTTGGATCAGGAATTATTTTACATACTATGCTATCAATTTTAGCTTTTTCGCCCCAATAATTTTCGTTTTTAACAAACTTATCATAAACGCCTAATTTAGTATCAACGAATTTCCATTTACCTGTGCCAATTGGTGCTTTTATACCATCTTTTGTATTATTGTCAATCATAGCACTTGGAGCTATAAATCTAAAAGGACGAATAAGACTAAGTTCTCTTAAAGTAGGTTCATAAATATGTTTTAAATGTAGCTTTACTTCATAATCATTAACCACTTCAAGATAATCAAAAGCTCTTACAAGTGCAAAAGAAATATGCCTTTGTTTATTAGCAAAAATTGCATCAAAATTAAGCTTTACTGCATTTGCATTAAAGTCTTCTCCATTAGAAAACTTAACTCCTTTTCTAAGATAAAAAGTATATACCAAACCATCTTCGCTAATCTCCCATGAAGTTGCTAGGCTAGGTATTATTTGATTATCTTGCGAGTATGAGACAAATCCTTCATAAACCATATTTTGAGCAAACATTTCATTTGGAGAATACAAATGTGGATTTAGTTCTCCTACATTTTTAGAAGTAGCTACTTTTAGCTCACTTGAATTTAAAAAACTAATTAATAAAATAAATACAAAAAATAATTTTTTCATTTTAATCCTTTATATTGTTTCTGGCTGAATAGTAATATGATGTATATTAAACTCATTCTTAAGTAAAGCATTAAGCTTTTGTAAAACACTTTTAAACTCATTTAAATCATCTAAGATTATATGAGCTGTTAGTATATGATAATCTTGAGAT
>NZ_JACGAV010000024.1:0-16969 GCF_020137645.1 Campylobacter sp. RM12637 | reverse complement strand
ATGAAAACAGCATTCACAATGATAGAACTTATATTTGTTATTGTAATATTAGGTGTATTAGCAGCAGTTGCAATTCCTAAACTAAATGCTACAAGAGATGATGCTGAAATAGTAAAATCATCTCAAAACCTTGCTATTTTAATTAGTGATTTAGGCTCTTATTATACAACCCAAACAAATTTTAGCAGTAATTTAAAGGATATGACTTCTCAAAGTCTAAAAGATGATAAGTATTTTACTATTAAAAATACTGATTGTTTAGAAGTTACTACTGATGATTATTTTATAGTGGTAAAAAAACTAAAAACTAGAAGTGAATTATGCAATAAATTATTAGGCTTAGAATCTTTAAAACAAATTCTAACAGGAAGAATTTCAAAAACAAATAATAATTTTACAGATATTTCAAAAAGTGATATTATTTACATTCCTGTTGGTGGAAGTAATGTGGTGTATTAAGAATTTAAAGTGATTTAAATTCTTAATATAGTTAAAACGAGTATTTAGCTTCTAATCTAGTTTTATAAGTTTTAATATTTTTCATATCGGTTTTAGTAATCGCATAATCATAAAATGCGCTAAATTTTAATTGCTTAGAATATTTATAAACAATTTTTGGCATTAATTCTGTTTGCTTATATTTAGCTAAATCAAGCTTTACCCCACCATCAATTATGCTAAATAAAAAATTAAAATTATCATATTTATAAGATATATTTGAATACAAATATTCTCTTTTACCTATTCCACCATAAAACCCATCTATTATCGTTTTTCCCGAATGCAAAAGCAATCCTTTATCATGCCAAGTTACAAAACTTGCTTTATCCTTTTTGCCATAATTTATATAGCCTAACTCAAAATCAAAATTCTTAAATCCGACTAGAATTTCAACGCCATAAAATACAGAATTACTTGCATTTAAAGAAGTTTTGTAATTTTGCTTTAATGATGTGCTAGTTAGTTGAGAATTAAAAGAATAATGATAACTATTCTTATCTCCTAAATAACTTTTCAAATCCACTCCATAAAAAATAGCAAAATCATTAAGATAATCAGCACCTAAAGTAAGATTTATTAAATCATTATGATAATTAATATTTAGCCCATAAAGGTTTTGATTATATATTTGTGATTTTAAATTCTTTGGCAGATTTGTAACTTTCAGTGGTATTTTATAAGATATTTGATTTATTGCTTTTTCGTTTATCAAACTACTTTCACTCAAATCAAAATTATCTATAAAATACGCATTTATATTTGTATTATCTAAAGAATGATTATCAATCAAAAACGAAGTAACCAAAACCCCATCATTAAACATACTAGGCACTTTTAATCTACCAAAACTAAAGCTTGTATTAAAATTAGTATAAGTTAAATTCGCTTCTTTTAAATGAAAATTATCATTAGTCTTAATATAAGCATTATTTGAATAACTAAAAGATTTTGTATCATATCTAAACACCGCATTAGCCTTGTAATTATCAGCTAAATTTAGGCTTAATTTATAATCTAATCTAATTTTGTGTGCTGGTTGAGTTAAAGCAATATCCTTAACTCTAGTAGCATCATAGCGATACCTTAAAAACCCATCTAAATCTACATTTTTTATTGATTGTTCTAAACTAAGTGCATTAGCACAAACAGCAACTAAACTTAAAGAAATTGTTGTTTTAATATTCATTTTTATCCTTTTTTATGAGAATGATAAATATTATTAAAACAAACTTATATTTAAATTAATTATCATAATGAATATTAAATAATATGATAATTTAAATTCTTTAAGAATTATTTTTTATATATCAAATTAAGTTTTGAATTCTCATAATAAAATGAATAATAAATATTATTCTTTTTAATAATTTCATAAGTTTATTAGTTTAAAATATTAAATATAAAAATTAATTTTATTTTAAGGAGTTATATGAAAAAGTTATTTTTAAGTTGTCTTATATCATCTTTTGCATTAGCAAATAGTATGTACTTAAATAAAGATGTTGAAATTAAACTTGATGGTAAAATAATAGGAACTGCTAGTTTATTAGCACCTGTAAAAGTCATTTCAAGCAATAACGATACTAGCAAAGTTGAGCTAATTGGATATGTTAATGATAATTATCAAGAAGAAATAGTTAAAAGTTTTTCTCAAATTGAAAATTATATGAGTTTTCACGATAACAATGACAATCCAACATACAAAGGTGACGCTAATCCATACATTAAAATGCTTGAAGTGTTGCAAGATGAATATGGAGAAAATTGGCATAAAGTAAGCATAACTTTTGATGTAAATTCAAATGATTTAGTAGCTAGCAAAGATGAAATCTTTAAAAATGCAAAAAGTTTTTACGAGCAAACTTGCTCGCCTTGTCATTTGTTGCACGATACTAAAGAATATTCGGTAAATCAATGGCCTTCAAATCTTGAAAGTATGATAAGTTCTGGTTATGTGGAGCTAAGCAAGGATGAAAAAAGCTTAATTATTAAATATTTACAAAATCACGCAAAAGACATTAAATAAAGGAGAAGAATATGAAAAGAAGAAGTTTTTTAAAACTAAGTGCAGTAGTAGGAGTTGGATTACAAGCTAGCAAAATTGAAGGTATTAAAGATACAATTTTTGATGATAAAAAGGCTTTAGTATCTGATAGGTTTGGTAGTTTTTACGCAAATATTAATAGTTCTCAAATCGTTAGCGTTACACCTTTTGAAGGAGATAAATTCCCTAATACTATGAATAATTGTGTTCCAGATAGAACACAAAACGAAAGCCGTGTTTTATATCCTTGTGTTAGAAAAAGCTACCTAGAAGGAAAAAAGAAAAACGATTTAAGGGGTGAAGAAGAATTTGTAAGAGTTAGTTGGGAAACAGCACTTGATTTAGCAGCAAAAGCGCTTAAAGAAAACTTTGACAAATATGGCCCTGAAGCTATATATGGCGAATGCTATTGGTGGGGTGGCTGGGGTAAAATTAGTTGGGGAAGAACCACAGCTCATAGAATGCTAAAAATCCTAGGTGGATATGTTGAAGAAAGTGGAGACTATTCAACCGGTGCTGGTATGGTAATATTGCCACATATTTTTGGCTCAAACACCGTTTATGAAGCGCCTACAACTTGGAAAAGTATTTTAGAAAACGCAAAAAGTGTTGTATTTTGGGGAACTGACCCACTAGTAACAAATCAAATTGCAGTTGGCACACCAACTCACACTAATTATGAATATTTCACAAAATTAAAAGAACTAAGTAAAGCAGGAAAAATCAAAACTTATAGCATAGATGTATATGCTAATAATACAAATCGTTATATTGAAAGTGAATTAATATCAGTTCGCCCTAATACAGACACTGCAATGATGATAGGAATGTGTTGTTATTTATATGAAAGTGGAAAATATGCAAAAGATTTTATTAAAAAATATACGGTTGGCTTTAATAAATTTAAAGAATACTTCATGGGCGAAAATGATGGAATAAAAAAAGATTTAACTTGGGCTAGCAATATTTGTGGAGTAGATACAACAACATTAAAAAAATTAGCAGATGATTTATGTGATAATAAATCAATAATTATTGCAGGTCGTGCAATACAAAGACAAGACCACGGCGAGCAAGCACATTGGATGATAACAATACTAGCAACAATGTTAGGGCATATAGGAAGCAAGGGTTGTGGATTTGAGTTTAGTTTAGGATATTATTCTCAAGGTGCTGATAAATTTATAGCACCTACTTTAAAAGGACTTTCATCTATTCCAAGCGATGATTTAGGAGACGAAAATAGTCCTTGGAAAAAATTTGAAAACATAACAATTCCAAGTTCAAGAAGTATTGACGCTATGCTAAACCCAGGTAAAATAATTGACCAAAATGGTAAAAAAATAAAACTTCCACATATTAAAGTAGCATTTAATGCTAGTGGGTCATTTTTTACTCGCCATCAAGATGTAAATCGTGCTATTGAAGGATTTAAAAAGGTTGATACGATTATTACAGCTGAACCATTTTGGACTTCACAAGCAAAATTAAGTGATATTGTTTTACCTGTTGCTATTGAGCCTGAGCGTTATGATATAGAAGCTAGTACAAATTCTGAATATATTTTCTTAAATAAGCCTGTAATTGAACCTATGGGAGAGAGTAAAAGCGATTTTTGGATTTGTAAAGAAATTTGTAAAAGATGGGGAGTAGAAGAAATATTTACAGAAGGAAAAGCAACCGAGCTTGATTGGATGAAATATATTTATAACGACGCTTTACAACAAGGAAAATCATTAGGATATGATATGCCAACTTTTGATGAAGCACTTAATAAAGGATTTGTTAGATTTGATAAAGTAAATAAAGATACAGAGTATTACACAAGACTTAGTGATTTTGTAAGCAATCCGCATAAATATAGATTAGGAACACCAAGTGGAAAGATTGAGATTTTCTCTCCAACAATTGCAAAAATGGGTTATGATGATTGTTTAGGTCATCCTGCTTGGTTTGAACCATTTGAGTGGGTTGGTAACAAAGAGCAAATTAAAAAATATCCAATCGCTGTTGTAAGTCCTCATTCTAGATTTAGACTACACTCTCAGCTAAATAACTCACTTATTAGAAATTATGCTGAAGTAAATGGCAGAGAGCCTATGATAATTCATCCTGATACTGCAAAAGCAAGAGGTATTAAAACAGGCGATATTGTAAGAGTATATAATGATAGGGGCGAAATTTTAGCAGGTGCATTAGTAAGTGATATTGTAAGGGCTGATACTATTATAATTTGTGAAGGTGCTTGGTATGACCCTGAAGTTTATGGGAAAAAATCACTTTGTCAGCACGGATGCGTAAATGTGCTAACTCGTGATAAAGGAACATCAAAACTAGCTCAATCAAACACAGCTCACACAACCTTAGTAGAGATTGAAAAATTCAAAGGTGTTATTAGACCTTTAAGAGCATTTTCTAAGCCAAAAATCATTCAAGGTTAAATAAAAAGCGAGATTTATTCTCGCTTTTAAATTCCAACTCCAATACTTCATAAAATAATGCAGCCATATATTAAGATTACTAAAATAAAAGAAGAGCCAATAAATACAAAAAACGAATCAAGCAACAATTCATCTTTTAAATACAGATAAAAATAATAAGCATTTGCAAATATAATAAATATAGAATTAACAGTTATATCTAAGGCTGAAAAAGTGGTTAAATGCTTAAATACAAAAATACAATAAGCGTAAAAAATTACACTCCATACGAAAATAAAAAAATCAACTTTATTAAAAAATCTTACCATTTTAAATTCCTTTTATTTTCATACTATCAAAAATAAAAGGAATTAGCTAGAAAAATTAATTTTGCACTTTTTATAATTTAATCTATTTTATATTCACACGCTACTTGATAGCCTAAATCACAAGCTTTTCTTACATATTCCTTAGCCAAGCTTTTATTGGTATAATAATAAAAGTTACCTAAGTTATTGCAAGCTATAGCCTCTCCTAAATTACAAGCTTTTTCATAAAGCATTTTCGCTCTTTCTTTATTGTTTTCTTTCGTATAATAAATATTTCCTAAATTAGTGCAAGCATTTAAATATCTTAAATTACAAGATTTTTCATAATAACTCTTTATTTCATTCATTAATGCAGGATTTTGGCTTTGCTCTAACATATATGCTATATTGTGGCACGATATAGGCTCATTATTATTACAAGCTAACATATAATAATTAATCCCTTTAGTAAATTCTTCCTTACTTTTAGCACTATAAATATAAGCAGTTCCTAATTCCATACAAGCTAACATATAATTAAGCTCGCAAGACTTTTCTAAATACTTAATAGATTCTGCTATTTGCATTTCTTTTGCCTTAGCAATTCCTATGTTATAACAATCATTTGCATTGTTACAAATTACTTGATTGTTAGCAAAACAAGCACTAACACAAAATGCCAATACTAAAAACTTTTTCATCAACACTCCTTTTAATTTTGCGTATCTTAGCATATTTTACAAAGATTTTACATTGTAGAAATCTTAACAATTTTTTTTAGTCTATAATTAGCCCAATTTTTTAAAAAGGAAAGGTAATGGCAAGAGAAAACATTATTATAACGATACTTTTTGCTATCGTTTGTGTTGGCTTTTTGTTTTGGGGTTATAGCACCACAAATTATTATATATTCTTTACAATTGCTGCAATTTTTGGAATATTTTTAGCATTCAATATAGGTGCAAACGATGTTGCAAATGCTTTTGGAACGAGTGTTGGAGCAAAAACTCTTAGCATAAAACAAGCTTTAATAATAGCTGCGATATTTGAATTTAGCGGAGCATTTTTTGCTGGTGCTGAAGTAACTGCTACTATTAGAAGTGGTATTGTAAGCGTTAAAGAAAACATAGAACCTATGCACTTTGCTTATGTTATGATGAGTGCTTTGTGTGCTGCTAGTGTTTGGATTTTTATAGCTACTTATAAATCTTTACCAGTTAGTTCAACTCATTCAATAGTAGGCGGGATTTTAGGTGCTGCACTAGCTTTAGGTTTCATAGCCGAAAATAACGCTACTCAAGTTAGCTGGGGTGGGATAGGAACTATTGTTGCTAGTTGGTTTATCTCTCCTGTATTAGGTGGGGTTTTGAGTTATTTTGTTTATTCATTAGTTTATAAATTCATTGTAGTTCCTACTAAAGAAAAAGAAAATACTTTAAAACAAATCAAAAAAGATAAAGCAGAGTATAAAAAACAATATATAGATGAATTTATGCAAAGCGAAAAATCTAAGCAATATAGTGAGCTTTACGGCATTTTGCTTAACGAAAAAGGCGAATATGCAAATAAATTAAAAGAATTTACAAAAAAAGAAAAAGCAGTTGATGTAGCAGGATTTTTAAGCAAACGCATACCTGTTTTAGCTACTTTAATAGCTTTTGTAATTTCATCTATGTTATTTTTTAAAGCCTTAAATAATGTTGATACAGGACTTAGTCATTTTAGTATAGGATTAATCATCTTATTAATTTGTATTAGTGCTTATATAATTTGTGTAGGAATTATTAATATTATGAAAAAAGGCGAACCAAAAAAAGCAGTAAATCGTATTTTTTCATGGTTTCAAATATTTACAGCTTGCACATTTGCCTTTTCTCACGGAGCAAACGATATTTCAAACGCAGTTGGACCATTTGCTGCGATTTTAGATATTTTACACACAAATACAATAAATCCAACTTCAGCAGTGCCTACTATTGTAATGTTAGTATTTGGCATTTCACTAGTTGCTGGGCTTTGGTTTTTAGGCAAAAGCGTTATTAAAACCGTTGGCAAAAGTCTAGCAAAAATCAAGCCTACCACAGGTTTTAGTGCCGAGTTTGCTTCAGCTATTGTAATACTTCTAGCAACTCAACTAGGAATTCCAATCAGCTCAACTCATATTCTAATAGGTGCGGTATTAGGAATTGGAGTATTTAACAAAAACGCAAATTGGAAAATGATGAAGCCAATAGGCTTAGCATGGATGATAACCTTACCTGCTAGTGCTTTAATTTCGGCATTTTTCTTAAGCTTACTTTATTATTTATTTTAGGAGATTTAATGAATCAAATTCAAGATGATATTTTAAAGACAAAAGAAGGCAAAAAATCCTTTAAAAACGCAATCATTAGCTGTTGGCTAGGAACTGCTATGGAATATGCTGATTTTGTTTTATACGGCCTTGCGGCTGCAACCGTTTTTGGTAAAGTTTTTTACCCAGAGCAAACTCCTATAATCGCTCTAATGCTTAGTTTTGCAACCTATGGAGTTGGCTTTATTGCTAGACCTATTGGAGCTTTCTTTTTTGGTAGATTAGGAGATAAATATGGTCGTAAAGAAGTTATGATGATAACTATATTTTTAATGGGTGCAGCGACTACTTTAATAGGATTTATCCCATCTTATAATAGCATAGGCATTTTAGCGCCTTTATTATTAGTGATTTTAAGATTTTTACAAGGTTTTGGAGCAGGAGCTGAACTTAGCGGTGGAGCTATTATGTTGGGTGAATACGCACCTAGCAAAAATCGTGGTTTAGTATCATCAATCATTGCACTAGGCTCTAATAGTGGGACTTTAATTGCTAGTGGAATTTGGTTTTTACTTGGATTTTTAGATGATAAAGACTTTTTAGAATGGGGCTGGAGATTGCCATTTATATTTAGCTTTTTAATAGCTGCATTTGCCTTGTATCTAAGACGCTTTGTAGGAGAAACACCTGTATTTGCAAAACAAAAAGAACAAATGCAAAAACAACGAGAACAAAATTTAAAAACTCACAAAACCGAAAACAAAACTTTTTGGCAAAAAAATAAATCATTTTTTATTATGCTAGGTCTTAGAATGGGAGAAAACGCCCCATCTTATATAGCCCAAAGCTTTTTAGTAGGTTATGTTTATACTATTTTATTATTAGACAAACAAATAGCTACAACAGGGGTTTTAATAGCTTCATTTTTAGGATTTTTGGTTATTCCATTATCTGGATGGCTAAGCGATAAATTTGGTCGTCGCATTATGTATAGGATATTTTGCTTATTATTAATGATTTATGCAGTTCCTGCATTTATGTTACTTGATAGCAAAAATGAAATAATAGTAATTTGTGTAATTGTCGTAGGAATGTGTCTTGCATCTTTAGGGATTTTTGGAGTTCAAGCAGCTTACGGAGTTGAAATGTTTGGGTGCAAAAATCGTTATACAAAAATGGCACTAGCTAAAGAAATCGGTGGCATTTTATCAGGTGGAACTGCACCATTTTTAGCGACTTATTTTATAAATCTAACTCATAATTGGTATTTAATCGCTGCTTATTTTATATTTATGGCAGGAATTGGATTTGTTACTACATTTTTTGCTCCTGAAACTAGGGGTAGAGATTTAAATCTTATTGAAGATGCTATATGAAAATCGTAATTGACACTGATATAGGCAATGGTATTTGTGGGGCTAATACTGATGATGGCTTAGCCCTAGCACTTGCAATTGCTAGTAAAAAGATTGATTTAAAAGCAATAACAACTCTAAGCGGAAATGTGATAAATCACAAAGCTTATGCAGTCGCAAGGAATTTAATTTCTAAATTAGGGATTAAAATTCCTGTATTTTTAGGCTCAAGTAAGGCTTTATTAGAAGATGAAACGCCGTGGAGAAAAAGACTTGATGAGAGTGTTTATAATTTTAAATTAGAACACTTATGGCAAGATTTTACACCTATTAAACTTTATAAAAACGCTAAATTAAACGCTGTTTATAAATTATGCGAATTAGCAAGAGTTTATAAAAATGAGCTTATTGTTTGTGCTATTGGACCACTTACAAACATAGCTCAAGCTTGTATTTTAGATAATGAGTTTGCAAAAAATGTAAAAGAGATTTTAATTATGGGCGGGGTATTTGATATGAGTAAATACCCTAAAGATACTAATTTTGGTTTTGACCCAGAAGCTGCTAGGATTGTGCTAAGAAGTGGGGCAAAAATCACTCTAGCACCTTACAATATCACAATGCAAACTAGCCTAACTCATAAAGATTTAGAAGAAATAAAAGCAATTAATAATAAATTATGTGATTTTTTATATACAAGTATTAAGCCTTGGATAAGTTATGCAGAACTTACAAGAAATAGCATTGGCACTTGGATACACGATGCTTTAATAATTGCATATTTGCTAGATTCTAGCATTTGTAAAAGCGATGAATATTATGTAGATATAGAAACTTGTGGCGAAGCAAGGGGCAAAAGCTTAAGATATGATAAAAATCTTAATATGAATATAGGCATTGATTTAAGCAAGTTAAACCTAGTAAAGGTTTTAAAAGATATTGATAATGAAAAATTATTAAAGCTAATAAAGGCAACTTTAAATGAATTTAGCAATTGATATAGGCTCAAATACTCTTAAAATAGCTGTATTTGATAAGGTTTTAAAAAACTACGAAAAGGTCTTAAACTTAGGACTATTTTATGAAAACGAGTGTATAAATGATGAAGGAATTAAGGTCTTAATCAATGCACTTGATGAGCTAAATTATGATTTAAGCAAGGCAAAAGTAGTTGCTACTGCAATTTTTAGAAAAAGTAAAAATGCTGATTTAATAGCTAATATGCTTTATCAAAAATACGGCTTTAAATTAAAAATATTAAGCCAAAACGAAGAAGCAAGGCTTACTAGATTAGGGGTTGGAATTTCAATTCAAGGTGATTTTACTTTAGTAGATGTTGGTGGGTATTCAACAGAAATTACAAGTAATGATAAAAAATTATTACTTGATATAGGACTTTTATCTTTTTATAAAAGCGTAAAAGAAAAAAACTTAGATATTAAAGACTACGCATATACACTTTTAAACCCTTATAAAAACGAGCTTAAAAGCTATCCAAGACCAATTGTTCTAGCATCAAAAACGGGAATATTTGCAAAAAGTATTGCAAAAAATATTGCTTATAAAGATATTGATGATTTAGAGTTTCATAATAGCATTGTAAATAAAGATGAATTATATAAATTAATTGATTTTATTAATACAAATAATGCCGAAAAAAGAGATTTAATGCTAGGAGTTAATAGAGATTTTGCAGTGCTTTGCGGGGCTTATTTTATTGATACTTTATTTGATGATTTTGAATTTATCATTTCAGCTTATGGGCTTAAAGAAGGAATTTTATTAGGAGAATAGTATGAAAAAATTATGGGGCGGTAGATTTAGCCAAGCTACGGATAAATTAGTAGAAAATTACACAGCGACTTTGCCACTTGAAAACAGACTTGCTTTAATAGATATAAAAGGAAGCATAGCACACGCAAAAATGCTTGAGCGTCAAAAAATCATAAACTCTCAAGAATTAGCAGAGATTTTAAAAGGCTTAGAAATTATTCAAAACGAATTTATAGAAAATAAATTTGAGTTTAATATAAGCGATGAAGATATTCATATGGCTATTGAAAAAAGACTTAGTATTTTAATAGGTGCAAGTGCTGGCAAACTTCACACTGCAAGAAGTAGAAACGACCAAACCGCACTAGATGGAATATTACAAATGAAAGAATTTGTATTAGGAATTAAAGCTAATTTAAAAGAATTAATGCAAGAGATTTTAAACCAAGCTAAGATAAATTTAGACTTAATTATGCCAGGCTTTACCCATCTTCAAACCGCTCAACCGATTTTATATTCGCATTGGATAATGGCGTATTTTTGGATGTTTAAAAGAGATTATGATAGATTTTTAAATCTATACAATTCATTAAACGAATGCCCGCTAGGCTCGGCTGCACTTGCTGGGACTACTTTTAATATAGATAGATTTTTTAGCGCAAATGAACTTGGCTTTGCAAAGCCAAGTGAAAATAGTATTGATAGTGTTAGCAATAGAGATTATATGCTTGAGTTTTGTAGTGTTAGTGCAATTTGTTTTAGCCATCTTTCACGCCTTTGTGAAGAGCTAATTATTTTTAATTCAAATGATTATAAATTTATTGAGCTAAGTGATGATTTTTGCACGGGTTCAAGCATAATGCCACAGAAAAAAAATCCCGATGTATGCGAAAAAATGCGTGGCAAAACAGGTAGAATTTATGGCAATCTAATCTCAATGCTAACTATTATGAAAGGTTTGCCACTAGCTTATAATACCGATATGAGCGAAGATAAAGCAAGTGTTTATGATACGCAAGATACCATAAAAGATAGTCTAATAATAATTACAAAACTAATTGCAAAAATGAAACCAATTAAAGAAAATATGCTAAGAGCAGCTGCTAATGGATATTCAAATGCTACTGATTTGGCTGATTATTTAGCTAAAAAAGGTGTGCCATTTAGAAAAGCTCACGAAATTACGGGAAAATTAGTAAGCTATGCAATCTCAAAAAAACTTAAATTAGATGAATTAAGCTTAGATGAATTAAGACTTGAGTGTGATTTAATTGAAGATGATATTTATAAAGCAATTGATTTAAAAACTTGCGTTGATTTAAGAAATTCTTATGGTGGGACATCAGAAAACGCAGTAAAAACCCAACTCCTAAACGCTCAAAAAACATTAGAAAATCTAGGAATTTAATTTTAAACTATGTTTAAAGATAGTAAAAGCTATCTTTAAACTTGCAATTTATTATCTTAATAATTAAGCTTTTTATTTATATCTAATCATATTTTAAATTCATAAAACCTAAGATTATAACAAATAACAATGCAACTAAAATATCAACCTAAAGGAGCAAAAAGAATTTGCAATTTTATCTTGGTATTAAAGTAATCTAAGTTATATTCTAGTGTTTTATACCCTAAACTACCATCAAAAAGTGGATATATAAGCCAAACTTCACTAACTTTAAAAGCTATTGCATAGGCAAATAATTGATATAAATCAGCTTGGCTAATATTACTTAACTTATTTATGATTTTATACTTTGTATCAGCGATGATTGTTTTATCTTTAAGCTCAATTAAAATATCAGGTCGCATTAAACAACGCTCATTTTGACCATCTTTTATTAAGTGTTTTTTTAATAATTGAGTGCTTATTTTTATATTTGGATTGTGTTTTTTAAGCATAAAAGCTACATAATCTTCAAAAAGTCTATTCATATCAAAAAGCAAAGCATAAGCGTTATTATCCCCCGCAAATGGTGTAAAACTAAAACCATTTAAAAATAACTTACACCATAAAAGTATGTTTTCATAATAACTATAATGCTTATTTTTTACACTAAATTCACATTTTTTAATATCAATTAAACTAATATCATCAAAAGTCTTTAAATATTTTAAAATCTTTTTATTTTGACTTAGTTTTTTTAAATGAAATAATGTAGTTTTTATAGTTTGATTTATCACATTGTCTATGATATATTCATCATTTTCGGTAAAAAATCGCTCTTTATGAATTAAGTTATGTTTTAAATTCTCATTAAAAAGCAATTTGCCTTTTAAAGTTGTTCTATTTTCAGCTATTTTTATATAATCACTCATAAGCCCTTTATTTAAAAGCACGAAAAGTTCTTCTAAAAACATTTCAACAAAGACTTCAAAAAGTGACATTTTTTCATCTTTTAGCGTTGCTTTAAGCGATTTTTTAAACGGACTTTTTTGTAAGGTTCTTAAAAGTTCTAAAAGTAGCTGCTTGGGATTTAACTCTCTTTCTTTACAATCCTTAAACATCTCATCTTTTAGCTCATAAGCCTTGCTTAAATCTATTCTTGGCATTATCTCATTACTTGGTTTTGAAACCTTAGGATAAATTTCTAAAACCCCACTTTTTGTCTTTATAAGCCCTACATAATTTCTTGCTTTTAGTTTATTTTTGCCGACTATTCTTAAAAACTCTGGGTTATTTTCAGCAAAGCTCATAAGCTCATTTAAAAACTCATCGTTATCAAGTGAGCTTATTATTTCGTGTTCGTGGGCTATTTCAATCTTCATATATTTTCTTAAAATCCGTTTCATTAAAATCATCGCTTAAATAAAACTTATCGGTATTTAAAATATTTTTAGTTTTTATCATACCATTATCATTAAGCACCGATTTTATCTGCGAATAATCATTATAAAAATACTCTTCTAAAAGTGGTAAAATCTTATTTCTAAACACGACTTTAAGTTCATCAATGCTGTTTATATCCATAAAATACGAATGTCCGATAAGCTTTTCATCTCCTATTAAACATTCAATTCTTTCATTCATTTTATTTAATAATTCTTGAAGATTTATCCCATCGCAATTAGAATTTAAAAGAAAACTATTAGGCATAATCTTTTTAAACTCAAACCTACGCCTTAATGCCGTATCAAGGGTAGTTATACTCTTATCAGCTGTATTCATAGTGCCTATTATATAAACATTATTTGGCACACCAAAACTCTCTTTACTATATGGCAACACTACTTCTAGCTCTTCAGTATTTCCTAGTCTTTTACTAGGCTCAATAAGTGTGATAAGCTCTCCAAAAATCTTACTAATATTCCCACGATTTATCTCATCAATAATGATTATATAAGGCTTTTCTTTATTGTTTTCAATAGTCAATATCTCTTTATCAATACCGATTAATTGAAATAAATCTTTTGGCTTAAATCTATTTAAAGAGTATACTGTTTGCTGAACTAGATTTTTATTTTTATTCAAATTAAATATATCTACATTTTTTTTACTAATCCATTCAACTTCTCTATAGGTTTGATATTCCAATGCATCAAAACCATTTTTAAAGTTACTATCATATAATACTTCGCTTTTTATTATCCCAACAGCTTTAATACTTATTCTGCTTTCAAGAACACATACTAAATCTCCTATTTTCATTTTTCTAAAAGAATTTATTGATGGTTCTGTGTTGATTTGTCTTGTATCACCCCAACCTATTCTTATTTGATTATTTGAAAAACAAAAATCTTGAAGTGCATGAGTGTCTGCTCTAACTTTAGCTCCTAAAGAAATTTTCCAAATATTTGTTGTATTATCAAACAAGTTATCTTCATTATTAAATTCTTGAGAAATATTAGAGGCTCTAATACATAAGTCTTTGAATATACCATTCTCTATTTTATAGTTTAACTCTTCGTTGTCAAAATCAGGTCTAATTCCTTCTACAAATTCTTCATATCCATAACTTTGATGAAAAGTGATAAATACGATTTGTCCGTTTTCTACATACTCCTTAAACTTTTTTTGCATTGCTTGTCTTGTGTCAATTTCGTTTGTTTGAGTTGAAAAATCTTCGCCCAAAATCTCTAAAGCTATATTTATAGTATCATAAGTCTTACCAACCCCTGGTGCTCCATATAAAATCTGATTTAACGGATATTTTTTCATAGGTATTTTACTCCTTTATTTTTTCATATAATATTTAAAAAACTTCATAATATATTAACTAGATAAAGTATAACAAATTTAACAATATCACTTACAAAAATTATGCAATATCTTAAATCTAAATCAAAATTAAAAAGTAGAAAATGATAAATATTTTTAATAAGGCAGTAATTTAAAACAATCATAAATATTTTTTATGCTAGTTTTTTGATTTTGCTTAGTTTTTAAAAAAGGTGCTAAGGATAACACCTTAAAAACTCCATTCATTAACGCAATAATCTTTATTGCGTTTTTAAAGATAGCCGAAGCTATCTTTAAAACTATTGTAATAACCTTAGTCGTTTTTTAAGATAGCTAATGCTATCTTAAAAACTCCATTCATTATTACTATTGTAATAATCTCATTACGTTTTGTTGAACAGCATTTGCTTGGCTCATTGCATATACACCTGATTGAGCTAGGATTTGGTGTTTACTAAATGTAGCACTCTCAGATGCAAAGTCAACATCTCTAATATTACTTTCAGCTGATTTAACATTTACTTGAGTAACTGAAATATTATTAACAGTTGAAACAAGTTGGTTTTGGACAGAACCAAGGTCACTTCTGATTGCTTCAAGAGCTTTTTGAGCTGATTCAGCAATATTCATCATAGCTTGTGCGCCTTTTAATGTCATTACACCTGCTGCGTAGCCGTTTTGATGATCGCCAGTGCCACCTGCTTGCCACTCTTCTGAGTTAAATCCCATTGCATCTGCTGTATCTTTATCTATAGTAGCATTAGTTTCTCTTAAGCTAACTGTTTTTTCAGCTACATTAGTATCATATCCTAAAGCTTTAGTCATATCAGCACCTTTTCCATCTCTTGCTTCTACAACTATGTCTTTACCATTGTTTGATACAAGACTAAGTCTTCCAAAATTAGTTCCATTAGTTTCATTTAAGCCTATCATACCTTTTAGGTTATCTCCAGCTTCTTTTTTAGCAAATGTAATACCTTGTTCCCAACCATTTACTTGTTGTAATAAAGCATGAGCTACTAAACCTTGTTGAGCTGCCGCTTCTGTTCCGTTTTTACCTGCTGCATCTTTTACATATTTTTCTAGTTTTTCTTTTATCTTATCAATAGCTTCAGTGGCACTATCTAAACTAGTAGCAGCATTTAAAGCGTCTAGATCACCTTGTAAAGCATCTGTTACTGTAGTTCTAGCATTGTTTTCAGTAATATTAGCAGCACCTACATCACTAAATGCAAAAGCTGGAGTTGCTTTAACCCCTTGCAATAAATCATTTGCTGCACTTAATCCAGCTTGATAGCCTGTAGCATTAATTGCAGCATCTACGTGTTTATGAGCTGCTTGTATTACTTCAAAAGTATTTGCAGCAACCAATACGCTACCTGCATTAGTACCTGCTGCATATGCTGCTGCGTTACTCATATCAACATCTTGTTTAACAGCAGCATTTGTTGCACCTGCTACAAAAGCTTGAATACTAACTGCTGTTGTTTGTTTAGCTTGTAAATCAGTAGCTCTTTCTCCAGCTCTTCCTAATTCTCCTGTACCAGGAGTAAGTTGCGAATCTAAAAAATCTTGTAATTTATCACCTTTTAAACCATCAGAGATTTGAATTCCTCTACCATCTCTATTATTTAATACAAGTCTACCTTTACTATCTACAGAAGCTTCTACCCCTGTTTGATCTTTTACAGAGTTAATTGCAGCTCTTAAAGCTCCATTTCCATCTTTATCTTTAACTTCTACTGAGCCAATAGTAACACCATTTATGCTAAAGCCTTTAGAAGTTACACCACTTTTAATAGGTTGCTCAAATACACTTTCAGCTGTAACACTTGCTCTAATACCTGTCTTATCACTAGCTTTATTAATTGCTTCTGCTAATGCCCCTAAGCCCATACCGGCTTTTACTTCTACTCTTGGCTCATTACCTGCAACAGGATTACCACCTTGTAAAGCACCTTTAACATTCGCAATTTGAACCGGCTCTATTGTAATATCATTTATACCATCAACATTCTTAAAAGTAACGCTGATTTTTCCATCTGACATTTGTTTGGTATTTCCAAATCCTGAAGTAGTAAGATCATCTAATCTC